>DAIUFS010000024.1:0-24332 GCA_036844485.1 Candidatus Dormiibacterota bacterium
AACGGCTCGCTCAACTCGACGAGCACGGTCCAGGGCAGCACCGCCGGCTGGCTGACGGCCAACTCGCGCACTCTGAGCGACGGCACGTTCTTCACCTCCGCCAACGTGACCAAGCACTCCCTGGTGGTCGTTCTGGGCGCCACCACCGCGTCCAATCTCGGCGCCACGGTGGGGTCGCAGGTCGACATCGCTAACACGCCATTCACCGTGATCGGCATCCTCACCTCGACGGGGAGCTCGGGATTCACCAACCAGGACGACCTCGCGGTCATCCCCATCTCCACCGACCAGGACCTGCTCACCGGGCAGGGCAAGGTGCAGCGCATCGTGATCGCGTCGACGAGCACGGCCACGATCGGGTCCGCCTACAACGAGGCCGACCAGCTGCTTCTGCAAACGCACCACATCACCAACCCCGCCAGCGCTGACTTCACGATCGTGAGCCAGAGCTCCTTTCTCAGCACCGCGCAGTCGGTGACCACCACCCTGACATTGCTCCTCGCCAGCATCGCGGCCATCAGCCTGCTGGTGGGCGGCATCGGGGTGATGAACATCATGCTGGTCACCGTCACCGAGCGAACCGGCGAGATCGGATTGCGCAAGGCTCTCGGAGCCACCCCGCGCGACATCCGCCGCCAGTTTCTCATCGAGGCATCGACGCTCAGCGTGGTGGGCGGAATGATGGGTGTGATCACGGCGTTCATCGTCGGGATCGTCGTCCCTCGCGTCACCACGATCGGCGTGGACATCCGTCCCGCCCCGGTCATCGTCGCCGTCGCGGTCGCGGCCGGTGTCGGACTCATCTTCGGCGTCTACCCGGCCACCCGCGCCGCCAAGCTCACCCCGATCACCGCGCTGCGATCTCAATGAAACGCCAATCACGACCTCACTGGAGAGAGACGATGTTCAGTCCACAGAAGCTGATGCTCGGAGCAGCCACACTGCTGCTCGCGGGCTGCGGAAGCGCGGCGTCGGCGGGGACGTCGACGGCCAGCCCGACCGCCGGCGCAGGCGCGGGCGGAGCCTTCGGAGGAGGCGCCTCGGGCCAGCTGGTGCAGATCAATGGAACCACGCTCACGCTGAGCACGACCAACGGTGATGTCACCGTCACGTACGCCAGCACAACGCCGGTCACGCAGGCGACCACGGGTGTGACCGCCGACATCGTCAGCGGCACCTGCGTGGTCGTCATTGGCACCAAGGACGCCGCCGGTGCCGTGACGGCGAGCTCGGTGCGGCTGAGCCAGGCGGTCAACGGCGCGTGCGCCGCCGGCAACGGCTTCGGAGGCGGCTTCCAAGGGCGCCCCAGCGGGGCAGCGCGCCCGTCGAACGCCCCCACGCCGAATCCCAACGCGGCCACCGTCAGCGGCCTGGTGACCAGCGTGGTGGGGACCTCGGTGACCGTCAAGGCGACGAGCGGGACGATCACCACCCTCACCATCCCCACGACGATCCCGGTCAATGAGACACAGGCGGCATCGGCGTCCGACCTCGCCGTCGACGACTGTCTGCTGGCCCGGGGCCCGAAGAGCACGTCGGGCGCCATCGCCGCCACGGCTCTGACGATCGAGCCGGCGACCCCCAACGGGACCTGCACGGTGGTCGGTTTCGGCGGCCGCCGGGGAGGCGGCTTCGGCGGGGGCGCCCCGGCACCCACTGCGGCTGCCTGAGCTCCGCTACTCCGTCGGGCTGGCCGCGTCGGCGGCCGCCAGGTCGTCGATGAGAGCGTTCATCGCGTCCAGCCGCTCGGCGACGATGCGGATCACTGGGCTGGCTTCGGCGGGGAGGTCACCGAACGCTCCGTCCTCGAGCATGGAGATGTAGCCGACTGCCACCACCAGTGGCTGGCGCAACTGGTGGCACACATGGCTGAGATACCCCGGATCGCCCGGAGCGGTTCCAGCCGCGCCGTCAGGCGAGAGGATGTCGTCCATCGCGTCGCCGATCATAGTCGGACGCGCGGGGCGCGATCAGGACACCAGCGGGGGGTGGGGCGCGACGTCGATGATCGCCGCCGCCTGTCCGTTGCCACCCTGCGCGGCGCGCACCCGTTCGAGGTACTCGCTCACCAGGCGCCGGCCGGTCGCCTCGTCACCCACGCTGGCGACCACGTGGTACGCGGGCTCGTCGGGATCGGGACGGACCAGCACGAAGCCGCCGTCGACGAACACCTTGATGCCGTCCACGAGATCGAGATCCCGGCCGGCATGGTCCTCGAGGAGGCGGCGCATCACCTTGCCCTTGTCCTCCCAGGGGCAGAACTCGGTGGCGGTGATGTAGGTCGCGACGGGGAGTTGGCGTCGCACCTCGCTAAGCGGTGACTGATAGACAGCGCGCATCTCCAGCAGCTTCACGAGCGTGTACATGGCGTCGTAGGCGCCGAAGAAGTACGGCCAGATGAAGCCTCCTTCACCGTCCGCCGCCAGGCAGGTGCTGGGAGCGGCCGACGCGCGCAACACCGCCGACCCCTCCGCCGGCGTCGGGGTGAACGTCCCACCGGACTCCTTGATGTGGTTGGCGATCCACTGCGGCGTCGATGCCGGCGCGAGGACGATGCCTGGGTGTGTCCTCATCCACCAGCTGATCAGGATCCCGAAGGTCTCATGCGCGGTGAGCACCGTGCCCTGGTCGTCGATGAACGTGATGCGCTCGCCGGTGGGGCTGAACATGCACCCCACATCGGCGTGGACGGTGCGACTGATCAACGCCGTCTCCTCGGGCACAGTGCGATGGTGGGGCTGCTCGTTGAGCCCGGCGTTGAGGGGGATGGCGGTGACGCCGAGGTCGTTGAGGATTGCCGGAAGCACGCCGGACGCCTGGCTGTAGTCATAGTCGATGAGCACCCGGAAGCCGGCAGCGCGGATGGCCGCGGCATCGACGCTCTCCATCAGGTGCTGGTAGTAGTCACCGTGGGGATCGATGTACTCGATATCGCCCATCTCGTAGAAGGCGGCACGGCGGAAGTCCTCGCGGAAGAAGAGATTCTCGAACCTGCGCTCGGCGCGCTTGTCGATCTGCAGCCCGTCTCTGTCGAAGAAGCGGATGTCGGCGCTGCGCTGGTCGAGCGGGGACACGAGCACATGCACGCCCGCGTCGCAGTGGCCGCCGCGGGTGGCGAACTGCGTCAGAGGGACGGGCAGCTCGTTGAGATCGCGCACCTTGGCGCCGGCGCTGACCAGGCCGGAGACGATGGCCCGCTTGATCATCCGTGAGCTGCGCGCATGATCCCGAGCCACTGCGATGGTGGCAGTGCGGGGCAGCGTCGCTGCGAACGCCGCGCCCAGGCGGGCACAGAACTCGGGGGTCAGCTCGACGTTGATGAGGCCGCCCATGCCGTAGGACGAGAAGAGGCCCCGCCGCCACTCCCCCGCCCAGATCACCGACTCGTTGACGGTCGAGCCCGGCTCCACCTCCTTGTGAGGCCAGATCTTCACGCCGGAGCGCACTCGTGAGCCGTGACCGATGACGCAGTCGTCGCCGATCACGGAGTTGTCCTCGAGGAGGCAGCCGTTCTTGATGGTGACGTTGCGGCACACGATGCTCTGGCGCAGCCGGCAGTTCTCACCGATGTAGGAGTGCGGCCAGATCACCGTGTTGGAGACCTTGGCGTTGTCGTCGATGATGCTGTACTTGTCGATGACCGCGTGGCCGTTGATGAAAGCGCCCGCCTTGAGCTTCACCTCGTCGCCGATGAATGCCGGTCCCTCGAGCTGCACGCCGATGCCGAACTCGACGCCGTCACCGATCCACACGTTGCCCTCACGCCGGCCCGGGATGTGACAGCGCACCCGGCCCTCGAGGGCATCCCAGTTGGCCTGCAGGTAGGACTGGATCGAGCCGATGTCGCACCAGTAGCCGTCGGCGACGATGCCGAAGAGCTGCTGCTGGCGGCGCAGCATGCCCGGGAACACATCCTGGGACCAGTCCGCCGGCGTGTCCCGCCTGATGTGCTCGAGAACCGAGGGCTCGATGACGTAGATCCCGGTGTTGACGTGGTCGCTGAACACCTCGCCCCACGACGGCTTCTCCAGGAAGCGACGGACCCGACCGTCCGGCTCGGTCACCACCACGCCGTACTCGAGTGGATTGGGCACGCTCTTGAGAACGATGCTGGCCTGGCTCTGACGGCGGCGGTGCTCCTCGATCACCCAGCTGAGATCGATGTCCGTGAGGGCATCGCCGCTGATCACCAGGAAGGTGTCATCGAGAAGGTGGGCGGCGTTGCGGACGCTCCCCGCGGTGCCCAGGGGGCGGTCCTCGACGACGTAGTCGATCTCCATGTCGAGGTCGGAGCCATCGCCGAGCCGGTTGCGAATCTCGGCGCCAAGGTACTGGAGCGTGAGGATCACCCTGGTGATGCCGTGGTCGCGGAGCAGCCGGAGGGTGTGCTCGACAACCGGCGTGCCCACCACGGGGACGAGCGGCTTGGGGTACTGGCTGGTGAGGGGACGAAGGCGCGACCCCTCTCCCCCCGCCATGACCACCGCTTTCATGCCCGAGCCCGCGGCCGCCGAGTTCATTGTCGTTCTCATGATAGGGCCGCCTCCGCGGGCCGCCGACCCGAGCTGACCAGCGTCAGCGGGGCTGCCTGTGATGGAGCGCGGCGTCGTAGAGAGCGCTGAGCGTGTCGCGCCGTGGGGTCGGCTCGACCACCGTCGCCGCCCGCCTCCCCAGGTCGCTGAGGTCGACCTCCCCCACCCCGAGGTTCCTCACGCCCACCCCTGAGACGGCGGTGGCATCGACCCGGTAGCTGGCCGAGCCTTCGCCGACGCTGAACACGGTGGCCGGCGGATCGGCCACGCCGGCGAGGCGGCCGAGGAGCGCCGCCGTCTGCCATTCGAAGCCGTGGACGACGTCGGGCGCGAACGCGGTCGCCGCGAGCAGCGCCGCGACCAGGGCGCAGAAGGCCAGGTACCGCTCGCCGTCGTCGACGGCTCCGTAGATGGCATCGCGGTCGAAGTACGCCGGGGCGTCGACACTCAGCACCGGAACTCCCGATCCCGGAAGAGCCGCCTGCACAATCCTCGCGGTGGTCAGCCGGCCGGATACGGTGGCACGGAGCTCGGCCACGCGAACGCCGGGTGACACCCCCAGGGCGGCGCCGCGGTGCAGGGGGATGGCCACGACCACGTCGTGGCCAAGGGCTGCGGCATCCTCAGCGGTCTCCGCGACCAGAGCGGCCAGCTCTCCCGCCGTGGCCAGGGGCGCGCATTCGGCGGCCACGAGAACGACGCGCAGCGGCCGCTCCGGCCCGTCCGGCGGACTCTGGGCGTGCAGGCTTCCGGCTGAGGGCACGCGCTCGGCGCCGCGGCCCGACTCCTGCAGCGTGATCGTGAAGTCGACAGCCCCCGCCGGCAGCGCCACCGACAGGTTCCTGACCGCACGATCCACCACCAGCCTGCCGGCGCTGCCGGCGTCGATGACGGCCCGGTCGTACCGGGGCATGTGGTCACCGAAGCGCAGATGGAGGCGTCCTCCGCCGGCGCCGTAGAGGACGCGCGAGACGCTGCTGGCCGGCGGCCGCATCGCCCCCAGCGCCGCCCCCACCTCGGCGATTCCGGCGCTCTGCCATTCGGTCGGTCCGGCGGCAGGCGGGTTGATGGTGCGCAGCGGTGGACAGTCGTTGCCGATCTGCAGCCCGTCGATCACCGGCTCGTTCAGCTCCGGCGGGACAGCCAGGCCGGCCAGGGCATGCGCGTTGCGCAGGTGGGTGCGGAAGAGCGCGTCCCAGGCAGCGTCGCTGCCGGAGTCGTGGTGCTCTCCGAACCACCAGTACCAGTCCGATGCCTGGGCGATGAGCAGCTCCTCATGGGCGGCCTGGTGCTCCGCGGCGCCTCCGGCTCGGTCGAGGGCATCGTGGCTCGACGCCAGTAGCGTCCACGCCCGGGTGTGCGCGGGCTCGCCGATCCAGGTGCGCAGATCCGCATCGATCCACGAACCGGTCCACAGCTCCGGGAGCGCTCGCACCGCCTCCGGATGCGCGTCCAGGAATGCGCCGATGTGAGTGCTCTGCACCCGCGAGCTCGCCGCCAGCCCGGTGTAGAAGGCATCGAGAAAGGGAGTGGCGTTGTCCTCGTAGAAGTCCTTGAAATTCTCCCCGTCGAGCCCGATCGTGACCAGTTGAGCATCGCCGCCGGACCGCGCATCGGCCAGCGCCTCGAGGCGCTCGAGCAGGTCCGCGGCGGCCTGCTCTGCCGGCATGGACTGATACGTGAAGCCGATCAGGTTGCTGAGCCGGGCATCGCGAAACACCATGCGCAACCCGCTGGTCTCGCGGTAGGCGCGATACAGGTCGGCGGTGTCAGCAACCGAGTCGCGTCCCAGAGTGCGGGCGAGGACGCCCTCGTCGCTGATCGCGAAGCCGGCGCCACAGCTGTGCATGAGTGCCGCCGCTGCCGGTGAGACGGCGCATTCCGCGGGCCACATCCCGGCGGCCGGGTGCCCGGTGATCCTGGCGAACTCGGCAAGTCCGCGGCGCACGTGCTCTTCGGCGTCGGCCGGGTGGTGCGCAGAGGCGGGCGGCAGCTCGATCTCCGGAGTGGCCACGCGAGCACAGGCCGGGTCGATGAGAAGGGGCAGGATGGGATGGTGGTAGGGGGTCGTCAGCGGCTCGACCTGGCCGGAGGCCACGGCGGCGCGATAGGCCGGGACCACCGCACGGAGAAGGGCCAGCTGGCGGAAGTCGACCATCGTCTTGTCGTCCTCGCTGAAGCCGCGACCCCGCTCCGCCAGCACATGGAGGTCGGCGTCAGCGCCAATCTGTTCCGGGTCGATCCAGGCCAGCAGCGTCCAGAGCTGCAGATCGCGGATGTCGTCGACGCTCACCCGGGAGGTGTCGCCGACCGGGAGACGGTTGACCAGTTCCATGTACGGTCTGAGCAGGACCACGCGCCGTCCGTAGTCGGCGTGCTTGGCACCGGCCACCAGGAAGTCGCGCTCCGCCGCGGTCAGGTCTGCGGCCTCGCGCAGGCACAGCTCACGGTCGGCGTCGGCGACGTCGCCGGCCGCGTACAGCTCCAGCTGCGCCAGCAGCGACGG
Source organism: Candidatus Dormiibacterota bacterium (assembly GCA_036844485.1). Classification (GTDB taxonomy): domain Bacteria; phylum Chloroflexota; class Dormibacteria; order Aeolococcales; family Aeolococcaceae; genus Aeolococcus. Next base: position 7,039 of record DAIUFS010000024.1, read on the forward strand.
CACCATGTTGATGGTGACGCGGATGTCGGGATGCCTCTCGAGGATGCGCAGCATGTGCAGGTAGTCCTTGCTCGCCCGCCTCCGCACCCAGGGCAGCACGAACTGACCGGCGACGTCGTCGCGATACCAGGGCTGATGCATGTGCCACACCACCGCGACCGCGAGCGGGGACCGAGGCATCAGCCCGACGCCGATGGAACGGCGCGATCCTCCAGCCAGCGCGCCAGCCTGATGGCGTCCCCGTCGTCGGCGACGGCGCGGATCATCCCGGCGGCGACGCCCTGCGGCGCGATCAGGACGCAGCCCTCGAGGACGAGCGCGCAGTGCAGGATGAGCAGGGCGGTCGGCAGCGGGGCGCTGGCGAAGACGCCGCGCCGCAGCAGGCCCTCGGCCAGTCTCGCGATATGGACAAAGGCTGTGCCCTCGGCCTGCGCCGCTTCGGCGAGCGCCGAGTCGATGGATTGCTCGTCGACGGGGCCGGGCTCGCCGCCGGCCCAGCGTCTGGCAGCCACACGATTGACGAAGCGCAGGTCGGCCGCGCGCAGGCGCACGCTCACTGGGAGAGCTCGAGGAGCGCGTCCTCGAAGCGGATCAGTCCGCCCATGAGGGCCTCGGCAAGGCCCGGGGTCAACTCCGCCTCCGCCTCACGCAGTTCCTCGACGGTGAGGCCGAGCTCACTCGCGATCGAGATCAGGCGGCGCTCGTCCACGCACGCAGCTTATCCGTGCCGGCCCGCTCCGAGCGGCACCTTCTGCTCACAGCTCGAGGAGAACCAGGTGGTGGGGGAGCTGTGACACCTGGTCCACGAAGCTCTCCCCCACTACGTTGAAGCCGAGCCGGACGTAGAAGTCGAGTGCGGTGTCGCGTCCGTTGGCCCAGAGCAGGCGGTCCCCGCGGGTCCGGGCGCGCTGGATGACCTCGGCCATCAGCGCCGTGCCCACGCCCCCGCCCTGATCGGACGGTTCCACCGCCATGAATCGGAACCGCTGGGCCGGGACGCCGGGGTGACCGGGCGCGTCCTCGGGAAACCCGGTGACGACACCCACGAGGCGGTGGCCGCGAAAGGCGCCCAGGTGCCAGGTGCTGGGGAGCTCGTCGCTGGCCGCCTCCGCCGGCAGACTGGGGAGGTGGTTGCGGAGCACGCGGGCGCGGAGCTCCCCGGTGGCGGCGAGCTCGATCTCGCGCACCTCGACCACGGCGAGCGCGTCATCTCCGACCACGCCCTCAGCCGCTCGCCTGCTGCCGGGCGGAGACGTACCGCATCCGTTCCATGAAGCCGTCGATGATCTTGGGCCAGGTGAAGTCGGCGGCATCCCGCCGCGCCGCGCGGCGCAAGCGGCGCGACAGCTCGGGACGCTCCACCAGGCCCGCCAGCGCGCTGGCCAGCTCGGTGCCCTCTGCCGTCTCCACCACGATGGCGTTGCCGTAGGGGTGCGCGTACTCCTCGCCGGTGGCCCCCACCACGGCGACGCCACCGGCTGCCATCGCCTCCAGCCCCACCAGGCCGAAGGGTTCGTGGCCGGAGTTGGCCAGGACCGCGGTCGACGCCACCGCGATGGCCGGCAGCACCGACTCGGGGAGGAAGCGACGGAGATTGATGACCGCCGCGCTGCCCGTGGCCTCCAGGGAGCGGGCCACGTCGGGCGCACCCGCGATGGGCTCGCTCCAGTCGACGACCTGAAGCCCGAGCTGGCGGGCGTGGCCCAGCACACCGTGGCCGAAGTGCTCCATACCACCACGCATCAGCAGCCGCGCCGGCAGTCCGCGAGCGCGCAGCTCGGCCACCGCGTCGAGGCTCTGGTGCCAGCGCTTGTCCGGACTGAACCGGCCGATCTTGAACGCCAGGCAGGGAGTGTGCGCAGCGCTGTGGATCAGCCGGGCTGCGTTGCGGTCGACCGGTTGCAGCGCCTCCATCGGGATCCCGTTGGGGATGACCATGGGATTGACGCCGTGGGGCCACATCAGGTGCTTCATGTAGCGGCTCACGGTGGTCACCGTCGCCGCCCGTTCCAGGGCGCGCCAATCGATGTCGTCGAAACCGAAGTGGTTGTTGGCATTCCAGAGGATCACACAACTCTTGCGGATGCCCAGGTGGCGCAGGTCACGGTCGATGAGCTGGACGAACTCGGCCGTCTGCCACTCTTCGCACATGATCGCCAGCACTCTCCCGGCCGCAGCCGCAGGCCGCACCGATCTCTCCAACAACAGCGCTGGCAGCTCGTGCCCCATCGCCTCGATCTTGGCGTGCTCACCGTCGTACACACCGGCGCGATGCAGCCGGCTGACCGACTGGCAGATCCTCACCAGCCGCAGGCCCTCGACATCCTCGAACGCCGGCTTGTCGGGATCGCCGACGAAGTACAGAGTGGTGTGGAAGCCGGCGGCCGCAAACGCCCGGCACATCTCCTTGGCCCGCACCCCGAGACCGCCCGCCTGGCTGTACTGGTCTGGTCCCTCGAACGAGACCATGGCGATCTCGAGCGTGGCAGGCGTGAACACTCGCTCAAGTTTGCCTGCTGGCGGGCGGCGTTCGCGCCGGCCGCGGCCCATGGCGACAACCGTCACTGTCCCGTGGCTGGATGGTCGTTGGCTTCGTGGTCGGCAGCGGCGAGACTGAGTGACGGCGGAGTGTCCGGCGCCCGCCAGCCGGACGCTCCGCTTTTTGTCGCGAAGCGCAGCCTGTCAGAGCGCCAGGAGACGCGCCGCGTTGCCCCCGGTGATCAGCTCCCGCGCGGGCACGTCGATGCCGGCGTCGTCGAACGCGCTCAGGTAGCGGGGCACATCCAGGAGTGGGTGATCACTGCCCAGGAGAATGCGCTCCGCACCCACCCCATCGACGAGGGCGCGGTACACCGAGGCCTCGTAGACGAACGGTTGGGCGGCGGTGTCGAAGTGAAGGCCACGGCAGGCGCGGCGCACCTCGGGGATGTGCGCGAACAGAGGCAGGCCACCGCCGAGGTGTGCGCAGATCAAGGTGAGGTCGGGGTGGCGCTCGGCGAACGCCAAGATGCGATCGGGCGTCGACGACCCCTTGCCGGGATACGCGCGGCCGACCGGTTCGCTGCAGTGCAATGTCCAGGGCATCCCCAGGGCGACGGACTCGCGCAGCGCGGGCTCGATCGCCTCATCGAGAAGTCCCCACCCCTGGGCGTCGGCGTTCATCTCGCCGATACCGGCCAGCCCCAACCCGGCGCAGCGGGCCACCTCGCGCGAGGATCCGGGGTCGAGGGGCTGGATGACCCCGAACCCGGTGAGACGGTCGGGATAGCGGCGAATCGTGGCGGCCAGATAGTCGTTGGCCTCGGCGCACAACCCCGGGTCGGCGAACGGCCAGGTGAAGCACACCGCGCGGTCCACCGAGTTCTCATCCATGGCGGCCAGCAGAGACTCCGCCGAGGCCACGCGCTCTCCCCGGGAGTGGCAGGCGGCGAACCACGGCTCTGCCGCGGCGATCACGGAGAGATTGTCCCGGATCCTCTCGGGGAGGATGTGGACATGGGCGTCGATGATCATCCGATCCACCCTCCCTCGGCGACGACGGTGAGGGCCGGGAACAGAGCCAGTTCGTAGCGCGGCACCGATCGCCAGCAGGTATGGGACACGGCCATGAGCCATACCAGAGTGCAGTACAGAGCCATCGACCCGGGGAATCGGGCGTCGATCCAGCCGGCCCCCACGACCATGCGCGCCGTGGGGGAGGTCACCGAGCACGCACGTCGTACACGGTGATGTGGTCGCTGCGCGCCACCACGGCGAAGCCCTGTGATGCCCACCAGGTGACGTTGACCTGGGTGTCGAAGACACCCGCATCCCCGATGCGGTCGTCGATCTCCACGTAGTCGACGCCGTAGGAGCGCAGCAGCGGGAACACCGGGCAGGTTGCCCGGGGCTTGCTGGGACAGCCGTCGAGCATGGTGCGCACATCCTGGGGGCGAGATCCGAAATCGGTTCCGTAGCTCCACAGCCAGCCGTAGTAGCCCATCACCGCCGTGCGGCCCGCCAGGGTGAGCACCGGGTCGTTGGGTTTTCCGCCGGTGAGGAAGACCGCGTTCGCGGGAGTCGCCGCCGCCACCCGGGTCGCCAGGCGAACGTCAGCCGCGGTCGCCGTCGAGTAGGGGCCGCCGACGGAATGGTCCACGGGTGTCCAGGGCAGCAGCCGGAGGAGCACCAGGATCCCGGTGAGCAGCACCGTCGCCGCCACCACCGCGGCGGCGGCACCCCGCCACCACCGCCGCCACCAGCGCACCACCAGGGTGCCGATCAGGAGCGCCGCGCCCAGATACCAGTAGGCGAAGAGCTTGGTGTTGTCCCAGTCCCACGATTGGAACACCACCAGGTTGGCGACGGCGAACACTGCCAGGAATGCGACCGCGACATGGAGGAGATCGCCGGGGAACAGCCCCGTCACCCGGCGAGATGCCGCCCCGATGCGACCGGGGCGCCGGGCCAGCGCCAGCGCGAGCGCCACGACCACGCACAGCGGCAGAGCCACGCCGGTGTTCTCCACCCAGAAGCCCCAGTACTGCGGCGTCAGCAGAGCGCGCAGCAGTCCGCCGATCCCGCCGAGCAGCGAGCCCACGGTGAGCACCGGGCGGCCAAGCCCGGGGATGTACATCCAGCCGGGCTCGACGGTGGGGAACAGGTTGGCGGCCGCCGCTGAGCCGTGCGGTCCGGTGATCAGGGTCACCAGGCGCGGCGCAGCGACCAGGGCTGTGACCGTCAGCGCGATGAGCCAGCCGCGATGACGCCAAAGCCCCGCCAGCACCGCGCACACGATGGCCATGGCGATGAGGGTGTGGATGTGGATGAGCGGCATCAGACCTAGGAGCAGGCCGGCAAGCGCGAAGCTCTCGTAGCCGCGTCGTGGCGCACGCGCCGCGGTGATCACCAGGATGAGCGCCGCCAGGGCGCCGGAGAACCCGTAGAGGATGCTCCGCTGCGGCAGCCACCAGGCGAACAGCGGCGTGTACCACTGCTGGTTGGGCAGGGGCTGCAACGCGGTCGGGGTGAGCAGGCCGTCGTAGGCGCGGGGCTGCGCGACGACCAGCCCTGGCAGATCGTGGAGGGTGCCGGCCACGATGCTCGGAATCTCGCCGGGATGGGCCACCAACCCCGACCACGTGCACTGGGTGGCGCTGAAACCGTGGTGCACGCAGGCGTCGGCGAGGATCCCGGTGAAGCCGAGACCCCCGCCCACCAGACAGATTCCCGCGGCCAGCACTCCCGCGCCCCATCCGGCCCCCAGTCGCACGGCCAGCGCAGCGATGAGCAGGACGATGCAAACCGACAGCAGCACACCTGGAACGGCCAGCGCGAACGCGGGCGAGGCGCCCAGGGTCATGAGCGTCGCCGACTGGAAGTCGGGGAGAAACGGGTAGCGCAGGTCGGAGCCACTGAAGAGCGGGTTGTGCGGCGGAAGGTTGTGAGCCACCGCGAAGCTGCTCGCGGTGGTGAGGTGCTGGGACCAATCCGCCCACACCGTCTGGAAACCGGCGTTGAGATTGCCGGCGCCGTCGCTCCCGAGCGTGTGCGCGAACAGGACGGAGAAGAGGTAGATCGACCCCACCGCCGTCGCCGCGAGCCAGATGCGGTGCGAGCGTCGATCCGCGGCCCTCAGGTCCGCCCACGCCGTTTGCCAGGTGCGCACCACCGTAGCGCGGCGCGGCCATGAGGGCGCGCCGGCGGCGATCACTGTCAGCGCGGCGCCGCCGAGCACGGTGGCGATGTTGAGCCCGGCAAGCACTGCGAGGAGGTAGGTGATGACGCTGCCCACCAGCACGGTGACGACCACGCCGATGAGCACCCGTTCCTCGATGCGCAGCTCGATTCGTGGTAGCGAGCCCGCCGCCACTGTGCCGGCGACGAGCAGCAGCGCCGCGGCCAGCAGCCAGACGAAGGTCACCAGGCGTCGACCCAGAGGCGCATCTGGTGATCGGAGTCGGGCATCGGCATGGCCGTCCACACCGGGTAGAAGAAGATGAACGCGGCCACGACAAGTAGCGTCGCGGCCCACGCCACCGGCGCCAGCGAGACGCGACGAGAGCCAAGCGGCAGCACGGTGTTGCGCAGACCGGCAAGCACGTAGGCGAGCGCCAGCGCGGCGAAGAGCAGCATGCCCAGGGCGTGATAGAAGAACAGCACCCGGCGCTCGTTGCCGACCACCCAGAGCATCCACGATGTCAGGTAGCCGAGCACGATGAACGCGGGCACGAAGCGGCGCGAGACCACCGCACTCACCGTGATCAGCCCGGCAAAGACGATCACGCCGATGAATGCGATGGTGAAGACCATTCCCGGCGAGACGCGCACGCTGACGCTGTCGGGCTGCTGCGCCGCGTGGAACGTGACGATCATGGTTCCCAGCGACGCCAGCCCGAGGATGGCGACGAGCAGGCGCCACCAGGGTGGTCCGCGGCTGAGCCTCCATACGCAGGCCAGCAGCGCGAGAATCGACAGCCACCAGACCGCCGGATTGCCCAGGTCGGTGATCGACGATACGGTGGGGTTGTCGGGAGCCGCCGAGTTGGTCTGCACGTAATAGAACAGCACCGGGTGCTCCATCACCGGCCACGTGTACCAGCGCGACGCGTAGGGGTGACCGTGACACTCCTGCTCGTGGTACTGGAGGCCGGCGCCCATGATGTCGGCGATGCTGGCGATCGCCTGAGCAGGGTTGGGAACCGTCACCGAGCCGATCTTTGTGGTCGGCACCTGAAGTGTGTCGGCGGTGCCGGTGAGCCCCACGGTTCCCGGGCTGCAGGCGGTGAAGTGGTACACGTCGGTGTGCACGATCGTGAGGTAGCGCGAAAACGAGGCGCAGAAGATGGCACCGCCGATGAGCGCGGCCAGCGTGTAGTGCACCAGCGCGAACCGTCCCGCGGCGGCGCGCCACATCACCACCTCGTGGCGGCGGCCGCCGGCGATGCCCCGCACTGCGGGGATGAGCCCGGCCAGCCACGGTGAGATGGCGCGCATGGCGATGAGAGCAGCGGCGATGGCCAGTGGTGTCAGCGCGGTCAGCTTGGCGGCGAAGGCAAGCCCGGCGACGATGCCCATCACGTACAGCGTGGCTCGCCACTGCCGGCGGGTCCTCGCCTGCCAGTGGAGCAGGAACACGTAATAGAAGAGCGCCACAAAGAAGATGGCGATGATGTCGATGACGCCGGTGCGCGACTCCACGAAGGCGAGCCCGTCGAGCGAGATGAAGAGCGCTGCCGCTCCGGCAAACCAGCGGTCGCGGCGGAGCCGCAGCGCGAGCATGTAGACGAGGCCGACCAGCAGGCTTCCGAAGATGGCGGTGCTGACCCGCCACGACCAGGTGGTGAAGCCCATGGTGGCGATCGGCGGGGCCATCAGCAGCTTGGCGAGCGGGGGCTCGGGGTCGAAGTAGGACTCCGCGGGCTGGCGGAGATCCTTGGCCGCGTCGACCGGGAAATAGACCTCGTCGAAGATGAAGCCGCACTGCTTGACGTCGATGTGGTTGACGGTTGTGCCGGTCGAGTCCTTGCCGGGTGGTCCCACCGGAACCTGCGTGCATTCAGCTGGGGGGCTGTTGTTCGAGGTGGCGGCGCCGACGCCGGCGATGCTGAGTCCCCCGTTGCCGGTCAGAAAGTTGGGGAAGATGGGGCTGGCGAAGCGCAGGAACAGAGAGAGAACCACCAGGGCCACGATGGCCACGACGTCGCGGCGCTCCAGGGCGAGGAAGCCGCGCAATCCGGCGCGCACCAGCGGCTCCGAGCCGTCATCGCGCGCGGAACGCCGCGCCCTCGGTTGGCGACGCCCCCATCCGAGCAGCCGCGACAGTCTCACCGGCGCCGGCCCCTGCGCCGCTGCACGGTGCCGGCGGTGACCGGTTTGGGGGGACAGACGTGCGCCACCAGGTCGGCGAACAGCCCGCCCGCATCGGCAACGGGTACCACGAGGAGGTCGTCGACGACGCAGCGCGGGCCGACGAGGCGGCGCAATCCACGCAGATCGACGCCGTCGCGCAGACGCAGGGAGATCGCCTCGGTGGCCAGCCAGCGCTCGGTGGGACGCGGCAGCAGACGGCGGCGCTCGGGGCGGTGAAACACGGCGCTGAGCCGGATCAACCGGGCGCGGTCGATGTCGCCCCCGCCGAGACGCCGGGTCGACGCCATGGTCCGGATCACCAGCTCGTCGCCCTCGCACACCAGGTAGGTGAAGCGCTGGCGCGTCCACAGGGAGCTGGCCACGGCGTACAGCGCCGCGGCCGTCAGCGCGTACCCGGAGGCGCCCCCGGCGGTGGGCCTGAGGATGCTGAGAAACACGCCGGTCAGGGCGAAGACGGTCGCAGGCAGCAGCAACCAGGTGCGGTACTTGCGCCAGCGCTCGACGTCGTACAGGATCGGATGGCGTGCGGCCTTCGGCAAGGCTGCCGAGCATACGCAAGGGGTGCAGGGAAGAGGCGTCCACCCGGGCACCAGTCATGAGGTCCCGGCTTCTTTACATCCCTTTACAAGACCTAACGGAGCGTTTACCGCTTTTCGGCAGGCGGCCCGCTAGATTTGCGGTGGCGGCAGATCGATGCTGCCCCCGAACAGGAAACTCATTCCCTTCCTGAAAGGCCGGAGGGCTCGCCCTCCGGTCTTCCTTTTTTACAGGGGAGGGGTGAACCCCTCCCCTCGCATGGTCGGAGTGAATCCGACCACGCTCACCCCTCCTCTCGGGGCGCCTCGCGCCCCGGACGGTGCTTTTTAGGGCCATGCGGGCTTTTCGCCTGTTTCCGGGTGGCGGCTTTCTGGCTCTACTTGTGCATCACACCTCGCTGGGAGGCGGCGGTTCTACGGATTCTCAGGCTGGGTCTCGTACTCTCTCCACGGCTCTGCGCCAGGCTGCGTAAGGCGCTTCCGGCCGGACGCCGGGTTGGGCTGGGGTGAAACGGCGGCCTGGCTTGTAGGCGGCGACGACGCCGCCCGGGGCTTCGATGAGGCCCTCGCCGACGGCGGCCAGCATGGCCGCTCCCAGCGCTGTGGTCTCGGTTGAGGCGGCGCGGCTGACGGTGAGGCCGAGGAGGTCAGCCTGGAACTGGCAGAGGCCGTCCATGACGCTGGCGCCTCCGTCCACACGCAGCTCCTCGAGGGAGATGCCGCTGCCAGCTTCGACGGCCTCGACCACGTCGCGCGTGCGGTAGGCCATCGCCTCGACGACGGCGCGCACCAGGTGGGCGCGGGTGACCCCCGCGGAGAGGCCGACGAATGCGCCGCGCGCGTCCGGATCCCAGTATGGTGCGCCCAGACCGGAGAGCGCGGGAACGAAGATACAGCCATTACTGTCTGGAACTGAATCGAACAGCGGACCTGCCTGCGCAGACTCGGTGAGCAGGCCCAGGCCGTCACGCAGCCAGCTCAGGCCCGCGCCGGTGACGAAGATGCTGCCCTCGAGCGCGAACGTGTCCCCTCCGTCGAGCCGCCACGCGACGGTCCCGAGCAGACCGTGCACCGGTGCAGGCGGAACCGACCCCGTGTTGACCAGCACGAACGAGCCCGTGCCGTACGTGTTCTTGCTCATCCCCCGCCGCAGGCATGCCTGGCCGAAGAGGGCTGCCTGCTGGTCACCGGCGATCCCGCTGATGGGCAGCCGAAGACCCAGGAAGGCGTCGGGATCGGTGACGGCCACAGGGCCGGCGCTGGCGCGAACCTCGGGCAGAAGAGCCCGCGGTATCGAGAACTGGGCGCACAGGTCGTCGTCGAAATCGCCGGCGCGCAGGTCGTAGAGCAGGGTGCGACTGGCGTTGCTGGCGTCGGTGACCAGCTCGGCGCCGGCGGACAGGCGCGCCACCAGCCAGGTGTCCACGGTGCCCGCGCAGAGCTCGCCGCGCAGCGCTCGCGCGTGCAAGTCGGGCTGGGTGGCGAGCAGCCACTCCAGCTTGGTGGCGGTGAAGTAGGGGTCGAGGAGAAGTCCGGTGCGCCGGCGCAGCGTTTCCTCCTCACCGCGCTCGCGGTGGGCGGCGCAGAGGCCGGCGCTGCGCCGGCACTGCCAGACGATCGCCGGTGCCACCGGGCGCAGGCCGTCGCGCTCGAACATCACCGCGGTCTCGCGCTGGTTGGTGATGCCCACGGCCACCGGAGCCTGCCCTGCTGCGGCTGTGATGGCGGCGGCGGCGGCGGCAAGGACGGATTGCCAGAGCTGGTCTGCGTCCTGTTCGACCCAGCCGTCGCGGGGATACCGCACCGGCACATCGGCGTGGCCGCGGCCGTGGATCTCACCGTCGACCCCCACCACCAGGCAGGTCGTGCCCGATGTCCCCTGGTCGATGGCGAGAACGCGCGGCGCAGTCATCCGCTCCCCGTCCCCTCGGCTTGGCTCAGACCGGGACGGCGAGCATCCGGTCGATGGCCCGTCGCGCCCGCACGGCGATCTCCGGCGCGACGGTGACGCGTGGAGACAGCGTCTCGAGCGACGCGGCGATCTTGGGCAGCGTGATCATCTTCATGAAGCCGCAGATCGCTCCCGGGGATGCGGGCAGGAAGCGCTTGCCGGGCGCCAACTTCTCCATGCGGTGGAGGATGCCCACCTCGGTCGCCACGATGAACGTCGAGGCGGGCGATTCGACCGCCCGGCGGACCATGCCCTCGGTCGAGGACACCACCGTGGTCGTCCCCAGGTCACCCGACGAGGCGCGGTACAGGGTCGAGGTGGTGCAGCCGCACTCCGGGTGGATGAGCAGCTCGGCGTCCGGGTGGCGGCGGCGCGCGGCGTCGAGGTGAGCGGGATCGATGCCCGCGTGGACGTGGCACTCGCCCATCCAGACGTGCAGGCGGCGTCCGGTCATCCGCTCCACGTGGGCGCCGAGGAACATGTCGGGGCAGAAGAGGATCTCGCGGTCACTGGGGATGGAGTTCACCACCGCGACGGCGTTCGACGAGGTGCAGCAGTAGTCGGACTCGGCCTTCACCTCGGCGCTGGTGTTGACGTATGACACCACCACAGCCCCCGGGTGCTGCGCCTTCCAGGCACGCAGCTGGTCGGCGGTGATGGTGTCCGACAGCGAGCACCCTGCTCGGAGGTCGGGGAGCAGCACCGACCGGTCGGGAGAGAGGATGGCAGCCGTCTCTGCCATGAAGTGCACGCCGCAGAAGACGATGACGTCGGCGTCCGTCTGCGCCGCCTGCTGCGACAGCCCGAGCGAATCACCGACGAAGTCGGCGACGTCCTGAACCTCCGGGAGCTGGTAGTTGTGAGCCAGGATGACGGCGTTGCGATCGCGGCGCAGCCGGTCGACGCGCTCGGGGAGGCCGGGATCGGCCGCGGCCTGCTCAGTCGGACGAACTGCGAGCACCGCGCACTCCTGGAGGTTTAGGTCAGATTGACCTTAGTAGTATACCGCAGCCGGAAACGGGTTGCGCCCTCCCCCTCGCGGCCGGGGTTGCGTCGGGACCTCACCTAGAGTTCTGCCGATGCTCGTGATGCTGGTCATCCATCCCCGCCGCGCGCTCGACGCCGCCGCCGCCCGTCCCCGCCTGGCCGCAGGCGCAGGGGCGGTGGCGCTCACCGGGGTTCTCGGCCTGGGGCTCGGCCTTCTCGCCGCCGCCGTCGATGCCGCCGGCTCCGCCGCGGTGATCCTCTCCCTCGCCCTCCCGGTGATGCTCGCCGTGTTCTGGCTGGCCAGCGCGCTGCTGGTCGGCGCCGGCGCCCGCCTGATGGGGCACGCTCCCCGCCGGCGCAAGCTGCTGGCCGTCAGCGGACTGACCTTCCCGGTGCTGGTGCTGTACGCGGTCATCGCCTTGATCCAGGCCGCCAGCCCGCGTTGGGGCGGTGACGTCCTCTCCACCGCCGTCGGGCTCCTCGCCCTCCCGCTGGTCGGCTGGTTCGTGGCGCTCAACGCCGTCGCCGTGCGCGCCGTCTACGACATGCCCGCCCTCAGCGCAGTGGCCCTCGCCCTGCTCCCCTACGCCGCCCTCAGCGCCGTCCTCCTCCTGCTGGTGGTGGTGGTGAGCGCGCTCCATTCGATCGGGGTGGCCTGACCTCCGTCAGCCAGGGTCGCCCCGCGCCGTGCGATCAGCCGCCGCTGCCGGCTGTCGGGCCCTGCTCGGGACCGCCCCGCCTGCGCCCGCTGACCCCGGGGCGGAAGGGCCGCTGGAAGACGGCGCGGACCGCGGCTCCGAACAGCAGCGCCTGGTCACCGAGGCTGACGAACCCTCGCCGGCCCCAGCTCACCATCGGGCGGGCACCTCACCCCGGTCGTGGCAAACAGCTGTCGCCAAGCCTCTCATGCACTCCAACCTACACGTCACCGGTATCACCAAAACGGACGGTGACTATGTTGCCTGCGATGTCCCGAGCTTGTCGTCCCCCTCTTCACACAGACGTGGCCGGACGGCAAAGCTTGCGTCGTCCGCGAATTCGGCCTCTGTCCGGTGGGTTGCGGTCCAGTCACAGCCGGTGGCAGATCGGCCACGCCGCCGGAGCCGTACCGGACACCCGCCCTATGCTCCTGCCATGACCCCTGCCCCGCTCCTCAGCGTGGTCGTGCCCACACGCAACGAGGAGGCCAATGTCGGGCCTCTGGTGGCGCGGCTGAGTGCGGCGCTTGACGCGATCGACCACGAGATTCTCTTCGTCGACGATTCCGACGACGGCACCGTGCGCGTCATCACCGCCGCCGCCGCGGCCGACCGTCGGGTGGGCGTGGTCCACCGCGACGGCGGGGAGCGCGCCGGCGGGCTGAGCACAGCTGTGATCCGCGGCATCCACGACACCCGCGGCGAGTTCGTCTGCGTCATGGATGCCGACCTCCAGCACCCCCCTGAGGACATCCCGGCCATGCTCGCCGCCGCTCGCGACGGCGCTGACGTGGTGGTGGCCAGCCGCTACATGCGTGGTGGCAGCCGACGCGGGCTGGACGGCTGGATGCGGCGGCTGGTCAGCCGGAGCGCCGGAGCGGTGGCTCGAGGACTCTTCTCCGAGGCCCGGGCCAGCACCGACCCTCTCAGCGGGTTCTTCCTGTGCCGGCGGAGGGTCATCGACGGGATCGAGTTCCGCCCCGTTGGCTTCAAGATCCTCCTCGAGCTGCTGGTCTGCATTCCCGGGGTCCGGGTGCGCGACGTTCCTCTCGACTTCGCGGCGCGTGCGGGAGGGGCGAGCAAGGCGACAGCACGGCAGGGGCTGCTCTTCCTCGGGCACATCCGCTCACTGGTGTTCGAGGTGCACGGGTCGGCCCGGCCGTGGAAGTTCGGCCTGGTGGGGCTCAGCGGCGTGGCCATCCTCCTGCCCCTGATCGCCGTGCTCACCGGCGCCGCGGGGATGCCTCCGCTGACCGCCTTCCTTCTCGCCTACCCGCCCAGCCTGGCCTGGAACACCGTCCTCAATCGGGTCTGGACGTTCGCCGACCAGCGCCACGGCCTCGGCGAGGGCACCGCACGCTATCTCGAGCGCGCCCTCCTCTCCGGGGTGGTCATGTTCGGGGCCTATGCCGCCCTGGTGGGATTGGGCGTCGTCCCCGTGCTCGCCGCGCTCGGCGCGGCGCTCATCGCGATGGTGCTGAACGGCACCGTGAACCGCGCGGCCGTGCGCCGCAGCCCTCGGCTGTGGAGCGAGGTCGTTCTCAGAGAGGGGGTCCAGGCGGCCCTCGCTCGGCTCCGGGCCGAGGTCGGCGCCGATCGCGCCTACCTCCTCCCCCCGTCGGGGCCGCCCCCGGCGGCGTTTCCGGCGGGAATGGTCGAGCGGGTGGTCGAGCAGCGGCGCGGCGCTCTCTACACGCAAGCCGCCGGCCACCGGGCCCAGCGGCGCTCCAACATCGAGGTGAGCTCGACTCTCCTGGTCCCCCTCATGGGCGGGGACACGATGGCGGCGGTGCTGGTCTGCGAGCGGCGGGCCCGCCATCCCTTCGAGGCCGCTCAGCTCGACGCGGCCATGACGGCCGCCCCCGCCCTGGGCGGCCTGATCGCCGCCGCCGAGGCGGACAGCCGAGCGCGCCCGGCGCTGGATACGGGCGCGCTCGAACCCTGACGACCACCGGCCGGGGCGCCGGTCGGCGATCATGCAGGGGTGGTCAGGCGCCTCCTCCTCTCCGTGGTGCTCGCCGCGGCGCTGCTCGCCGCCCTCGCTGCGCCGACCTCCGCGAGCAGGGTGATCCGGGTCGGCGCCCTCTTCCCGCTCAACGGCCCGCAGTCGACCCTGGCTCGCCAGGAGTACCAGGGCGTCGAGATCGCCCGCGACATGGTCAACATGGACGGCGGCGTCGCCGGGGTGCCGGTGCAACTCGACTCCCGCGAGCTCGACGACCCGTCCACCGCGGCCGCGGCGGTCTCGAGCCTCCGCGGCGACGGAGTTTATGTCGTGATTGGCACGTACTCGTCGGCGCTGTCGGTGCCCGCCAGCGCGGCCGCCTCCGCCGCCGGGCTGACCTACTGGGAGGCCGGCGCCGTCGCCGACCGGGTCACCGGGCGGGCCCTCCCTGACGTCTTCCGAGTCGGCGCCAGCGGCGCCAACCTGGGCTCCAACTCGGCGACCTTCGCGGCCACGGTGCTCGCCCCGCGCCTCGGTCTCACGCCGGCGACGACCCGCGTCTCGGTGGTGCTCGAGGACGACGACTACGGACACTCCGTCGCCGACAACGCGGTCATCTCGGCGCGGGCCCAGGGGCTCGACGTCGTCTCCTACACGACGTACAACGCGCACGCGCCGGACTGGGCGCCGGTGCTCGCGACGGTGGCAGCGGCCCGGCCGGACGTCCTCATCCTGGCGTCGTACATCACTGACGGGGTCGCCTTCCGCCAGGCGATGCTGGCCGCGCACCTCCACGTGGGGGCGCTCATCGGGTCGACGATGGCGGAGTGCGGACCCGATTTCGGGATCGAGCTGGGCAGCGCGGCCATCGGAGTGTTCGCGTCGGACCGCCCCACCCAGGGCTTCAACCCCGCGGTGCTCACCCCCGACGCCCGGGCCACGTACGCGCGCTTCTCGCGCGCCTGGCAGCAGGCGACGGGAGGTCCCCCCACCGAGGAGGGCCTGGCCGGCTTCAGCGCCGCCTGGGCGCTCTTCCACGACGTGCTGCCGCGCTCCGGTGCGGGGAGCGCGGCCTCCATCGCCGCGGCCGCACGCAGCCTCGACCTGCCCCAGGGCAGCCTGCCCAACGGCGCGGGGCTCAGGTTCTCCACTGATACAGCCATGCTTGGCCAGAACACGAGGGCCGCCGCGGTGATCTGGCAATGGCAGGCGGTGCGCCACAGCGTCACCGTCTGGCCGCCGGTCGACGCCACCGGCACTCCGCAGCTGATCCCGCTGCCGGCGTGATCGCCGGCCGCCCGGCGGGGGTGCGGCGCGCACCGGCGCTGGTCATCGCCGTGGGCGTCGCGGCCGCGCTCCGGGCCGTGGCGGGGGGCCCGTCCCCCGCCGCCTCGCCCCCCGCGGCGGTCCTGTTCACAGCGCTGCTCGCGGCTGCGGCGGTCTGGGGCGGCACCAGGCTGACAGCGCTCTCCTGGCGCGACGTGGCGCTGGGCATCGCCGGCGGGGCCGCCCTGGTGGCCGTGGCCTGGGCGGGGATTCCGGCGCTGGTGGTGGCACCCCGGGCGGCCGCGTCCACGATGCTCTGGTGGGGTCCGCTGGTGACCGTGGTCGCGGCCGCCGAGGAGCTGGTGCTGCGCGGTGTGCTCTTCGAGGCGCTCGGCACGCGGTTCGGGGATGCCACCGCAGTGGCGGCGACGGCGCTCCTGTTCGCAGTCATCCACGTTCCTCTGTACGGGACGGCGGCCCTGCCGCTCGACCTCTGCGCCGGCGTGTTCCTCGGCTGCCTGCGCGTCGCCTCGGGCGGGGTCACCGCCCCGCTCGTCGCGCACGTGCTCGCCGACCTCTCCACGGGGTGGCTGGGTTGAACCGGCGTGGGGGGGCTCTGGCTGCCGCGCTGCTCGCTCTGCTCGCCCTCGCCGCGGTCCGCGGCAGCGGCGGCGGGCCCCCGCTCTACGACGGCATCTGCCTGCCGCCGCACTATTTGCAGTTGGGTGCCAGCCCGGGGCCGCCGTCGGTGACCAAGACCTACACCGCGACCGACCTGGCCGGCACCCTGGAGGTGGCTGACAACGACTCGACCCCGCAGGCGCAAATCATCATCGGGGCGGGCAGCTTGGCCGTGCCTACCGGTGTCCCGACGGCCGCGGTGTCGATCGCCCCGGTCAAGCCACCCTCCACCAAGCCGTCCGACGGGGTCATCGACGGCAACGTCTATTCCTTCACAGTCCAAGCGGCCGGCCGTGACCTGACGCTGGCTCCAGGGCATCCCGCCACCGTTGTGCTCGCCGCCACCTCGTCCGGAGGTGGACAGCGGGTCGTAGAGCACTTCGACGGCACCAGGTGGTCGCCGGTGGGGAAGACGTTCCAGAGTGGCTGCGGCACCACCTACGAGGCGGCGTCTCCCACCCTCGGTCTCTTCGCGCTGGTGGCGCAGGGTGGGTCGGCGGGCGCCACGCCGGGGAGCCAGGGGGGCGGCGCTCCCACCGTCCTCATCGTCATCGTCGTAGTGGTGGTCGTGCTCGCCCTGATCATCGGAGCGGCGCGGCTGGGCCGGCGGCGGCGATGACTGTCAGCGGAAATCGTGGGAGGGCGGCGCGCCTGCCACGGGCGCGTCCTCACCCTCGACGGGAATGCCGTTGCCGTCGAGGGCGGTGACCGTCTCGACCACAAGGTTGACGCGACCGCGCTCGTTCTGCAGGCGTCCCTCGACCATCAGCAGGGGGTGGTGATTGGCGACCCGGCGGGTGCGGGCGACCACCGCCGGCCGGAAGATGAGGTCGAGGTGGGCGTCCTCGTCGGCCAGCGTGAAGAAGCGGAAGCCGCTCGCCGACGCCGGCGCCTGGCGGGCGATCACCAGGCCGGCGACACGCACCCTGCTGCCGTCGGCCAGGTCGCGGACGGTGGCCAGCCGGCGGCATCCCAGTGAGGTGAGCTGGGCGCGGAGGAAGGAGAGCAGGTGCCGTCCCGTGCTCACCTCGCTGAGCGCGTACTCGGTGAGAACGCGAGTGCGTTCGTCCATGGCGGGCAGCGGCGGGGGGGCGGCCACCCCGATGCTCACACCCAGTGTCACCTGCACACCATCGGTGTCGGGCAGCGCAAAGGGCGTGTCAAAAATCTGCAGCAGGCGGTCGAGGAACTGCTGGAGCTCCTGCGGGCTGGGGTTGCCACGCATCAGGATGGTGAACTCGTCGCCCCCCAAACGGGCCAGCGTGTCGCCAGCGCGCACGATGTGCGCCAGGCGCTGGGCCACCAGGCGCAGCACGGTGTCGCCCATGTGGTGGCCATACACGTCGTTCACGTCCTTGAAACCGTCCAGGTCCATGAAC
>DAIUFS010000024.1:24342-24796 GCA_036844485.1 Candidatus Dormiibacterota bacterium
CGAGTGCGTTCGTCCATGGCGGGCAGCGGCGGCGGGGCGGCGGACACGTCGAGGAGCGGGGGCAGCGGGTCGGCGTCGAGCCTGCGGACGGTGGGGGCCTCGTCGCCGAGGCGGCTGCCCGCGAGCGCGCCCCGGCCGCGCGGAGGACGTCGCTGCGCTCGCGGGGCGGAGTCATCGACAGCACGGCGGGCGGCGGTGCGCGGAGGCAGCCCCTCCTCCACCTGCTTCAGCTCCCAGAGCAGCTCCCTTCGATGCCGTCCCACCTCGACGCCATCGAAGGCACCGGCGAGCACCAGGTTTTCCATCGCCTTCCGGGGCAGCAGGGTGTGCCGCCAGAAGTCGCGCAGCGACGTGGCCCCGGCCAGCGCCGCCTCCTCGCAGGCGGTGCGTGCCGCCGGCCCGAGCGCCTTCATGTAGTTGAACCCCAGCCGCACCGCGCCGTTCTCGATGGTGC
>DAIUFS010000025.1:0-12423 GCA_036844485.1 Candidatus Dormiibacterota bacterium
CGCAACGTGCTCGCCGGCATCTGGCTGCTCGTCGAACGGCCCTTCAAGATCGGCGACCTCATCGCGCTGGTCGGCGTCGACATGTCGGGCGTGGTGCAAACCATCACGCTGCGCACCACCGCGATGCGCACCGCCGACGGCCGCCTCGCGGTGGTGCCCAACCTCACCGTCTTCAGCGGGGTGGTGGTCAACAGCAGCGCCTACGGCCAGCGGCGCTACACGGTCAGCCTGCGCGTCGAGCGCGACCACGACCTCGAGGCCGCGCTGCGCGCAGCCCGGCGCGAGCTTGAGGCCACCGCCGAGATCGCCACGGAACCGCAGCCGCGCGTCGAACCGCAGCTCGACGGCGAGGGCATCCTGCTGCACTGCAGGTACTGGCTCGACTACCGCACCCACGACGTCGACGCCATCGCGGCCGACCTGGCCCGCCGCCTCTGGGTGATCATCGAGCGCGACGGCGCCCCCAAGAAAACCTAGCTGGCGAGCACCTGCGGACGCTGGACGCTGCGGTCATCCATGGCCACGTAATCACGCGCCGACGGGCCCAGGTACACCTGGCGCGGCCGGGTGATCTTCTGCTCCTTGTCGAGCAGCGACTCCTCCCACTGCGAGAGCCAGCCCGCGGTGCGCGGTATGGCGAAGAGGACAGGGAACATCTCCACCGGGATGCCCAGCGCCTGGTAGATGAACCCGCTGTAGAAGTCGACGTTGGGGTAGAGCTTGCGGCTGACGAAATATTCGTCCTCGAGCGCGATCTGCTCGAGCTCGCGGGCGACGTCGAGCAACGGGCTGGTGCCGGTCACGCTGAGCACCTGGTCGGCCATCCGCTTGATCACCTTGGCGCGGGGATCGTAGTTCTTGTAGACGCGGTGGCCGAAGCCCATGAGGCGTTCCTTGCCCGCCTTGACGCCCGCGACGAAGTCGGCGATCTTGTCCACCGAGCCGATGCGCTCGATCATGCGGATGACCGCCTCGTTGGCGCCGCCGTGGAGTGGGCCGTAGAGCGCGGCGATCGCCGCCGCGGTGGCGGAGTACGGATCGGGATGCGATGAGCCGACGGCGCGCATCGCGTTGGTCGAGCAGTTCTGCTCATGGTCGGCGTGGAGGATGAAGAGCACGTCGAGCGCGTGCTCGATCTCGGGAATCGCCTGGTAGCGCGGTTCCACCATCTTGAACATCATGCTCAGGAAGTTGCCCGAGTAGCTGAGGTCGTTGTCGGGATAGTTGTAGGGCAACCCGCGCGAATGGCGGTAGGCGAAGGCGGCCAGCGTCGGCATCTTGGCGATGAGCCGGTAGATGGAGATGCGCCGCTGCTCCTCGTCGTCGATCTTCGTCGAGTCGGGGTAGAACGTCGACAGCGCTCCCACCGTGGAGAGCAGCATCCCCATGGGGTGGGCGTCATGGTGGAAACCATCCATGAAGCTCTTGACGTTCTCGTGGACCAGCGTGTGAATGGTGATGTCGTGCTGCCATGCCGCCGCCTTGGCTGGGCTGGGCAGCTCACCGTGAACGAGAAGGTACGCCGTCTCCAGGAAGTTGCTCTGCTCGGCGAGCTGCTCGATGGGGTAGCCGCGGTACAGGAGGATGCCGCGGTCGCCGTCGATGTAGGTGATCCGGCTGGTGCACGACGCGGTGTTCAGAAACGCGGGGTCGTAGACCATCAGCCCGTGGTCGTCGTCCGCCCGCTTCATCTGCTGGAACGCGGTAGCGTGGACCGCCCCGTTCTCGATGGGCAGCTCGTACGCCCGACCGGTGCGGTTGTCGGTGACAGTGAGACTTTCTGGCATCGGCTCTCCTTGATTCACCGCGAGTCTGCCACCGGGGCATGCGGCGCGGTGCGGAGAGGCGGGAGGCATCCGCTGGGTAGACTGCGCCCATGGACGGCCACCACATCATCGTCTGGCTGATCATCGGGCTGATCGCCGGCTCGCTTGCCGGTCGGGTCGTGGCCGGAGGTGGCTTCGGCTGCCTGGCCAACACAGTGGTCGGACTGGCGGGGGCAGTCGTCGGTGGCCTGCTCCTCTCCTGGCTCTCGCCCAACCGGGCGGTCGACACCGGCGGGGTCCTCGGCGACATCGTCGTCGCGTTCATCGGGGCCGCGATCCTTCTCGCCATCCTCCGCCTGCTCATGCCCCGCCGCCTCGGCTCGCGCGGAGGCTGGCCGGGCTCGCGGGGCGGCTGGCCGCGTCGCTGAGTGGCGGCGGATCCCCGACCGCGTCGCTTCGTCCTGGTGCGCCACGGTGCCACCGACTGGAGCGAGGAGGGCCGCCACACCGGCTGGACCGACATCTCGCTCAACGCTGACGGGCTTCGCCAGGCCGGCACGCTCGGGCCCCGCCTGGTGGAGTACGCGTTCGAGGCGGTGCTCTGCAGCCCGCTGCAGCGCGCCGTGACCACCTGCCAGCGCGCCGGACTCGGCGACCGCGCGCAGCTCGACCCCGACCTTCGCGAATGGAACTACGGAGAGTACGAAGGGCTGACGTCCGATGAGATCCGCGCGCGCACCCCGGACTGGACCCTGTGGAAGGACGGCGTCCGCAACGGGGAGACGATCGACGAGGTCGCCGAGCGCGCCGACCGCGTGGTCGCCCGGCTGCGCGACGTGCGTGGCGACGCGGTCGTGTTCGCGCACGGGCACCTGCTCCGCGTCCTGGCGGCGCGCTGGATCGATGAGCCGGCGCTGCTCGCCCAGCACCTCAACCTCACCACGGCGAGCATCTCGACACTGGCATCGGAGCACGACTGGCCGTCGATCACGCTCTGGAACGACGCCGGCCATCTGCGCCCCCTCAGGTTTTAACAAGGGCGGGGCAGATCCCCGCCCCTCGCATGGTCGAAGTGAATTCGACCATGCTCACCCCGACCCCTCGGCGCGCCTCGCGCGCCGGCTCGGCTTCGCCTCGCAGAGCGCTACCCAGGAGGTGGGACGCCTGCCCACACTGCCACGCCGTCGCGGTCCTGCGGCTGAGATCCGAGCAGGCCGGCGAGGAACGCGCGCATCTCAGCGCCGTGCTGATCCATGGGCCCGAGCACGACGGCAGAGCGACGCCCGCGGCTGCGCACAGGAAGCGCACCACAGGACTGCTCCACTGCCGCCACGCGGTCCACACCACGATGGCCAGCATGGGGATCCCGATGTATCCACCCCACTCCGTGGAATTGCCGGCGTAGTGATTGGCGATGTCCTGCGCGAAGCCGGGCTCGACGCCCTGTGCCGTCGACGGCAGCACGATGTTGAGAAGGTCGGTGACAAAGAAGTTCCTGTCGGCGATGAGGTGCCCGGTCGCCTGGGCACCGAAGAACTGGAACCACACCGGATACGCCACCACCGGGACGAACACCAGCAGTGCCCATCCGCACGCCCTCACGGCATACCGCCGCCGCGACCCCACCCGGTGATGGCGGATGAGGGCGAGGCAGGCCACGGCAACGACGATCATCACAACCTCTGACGCGAGCATTTCCTCGGTGCTGAAGAATTGAGTGATCAGCAACGCGCCCAGAAGGAGCCCCGCCCGTCGAGCGCTGACATCCTGGCGCACCAGGATGGTGTCGCCCGCCAGCAGCAACAGCGGTGGGACAACTGCCAGGACCAGGTTGGAGTGGCCCGCATACGCATGGTCGAAGATGAACGGCGAGAACCCATAGGCAGCACCCGCCAGCACCGCGGCCGCGCGGCGTCGCACAAATCGCGACGCCGCCATGTACATGCACCAGGCGCTCAGTGCGACGCCGAGCGTGACGTCGACATTGAATGAGGCGACTGGACCGGCAAGAAGAGTGACCGGCGACAGCAGCAGGGCCGGCAGCGGGATCCACGTGTTCCACATCGGGTTGACGCCCGCCGGCTCGATGAGGTTGCTGGTGAACACCGGGTTCTGGTGAGTGGCGATTGCGTACGGCACCCAGCGGAGAAACCAGACGTGCAGCGAATTGTCAGCGGTGGTGGCGCCGATGAAACGGCTGGTGGGGTGCAGGTCGGCGGGAAGGAAGATGGCCAGTGACAGCAGCGCGAAACCGACGAACACGAGCGCGTGTGTGCGACGACGGTGCCGAGACTGTTCGGCCGTTGTGGAGGTCGGTTCGCTCACCCCGCGGACCGACCCTGCCGACCGTGTGATCGAGGCGACGCGGGCCCGCCACCCTCGCCGCGGATCCAGACATGGAGCAGCACCAGCGCCCACATCCGGAAGGGCTTCCAGGCCTCCGCATGGCGGAGCACGTCTGCGTGGTCGGGGAGATGATCCAGTCCGTACAGTCGCTGGACCGCCTGCTTGCTCACCGGCTCGTCGGTGACAGCATCGACCACGCCGGCGCCGCGAAAGAGGATCCCCTGGGAGCTGAATGCTCCCACCCCGCGCAATGCGCTGAGCTCCGCCAGCGCTGTCTCGACGGGGAGCTCGCGCAGACGGCGGCGGTCGAGCACCCCGTCCAGGGCTGCGCGGGCGATGCCGTGCAGGCGCACCATCTTCTCGTCCGAGAGCCCGCGCACGGCGTCGAGGCCGAGGAGCTGCCCGGGGCCCGGGAAGGCGTGCAGGTCGACTCCGGCAGCGGTGATGTGGTCTCCACTGTCGCCGGCCATGCGGAGGCGCAGCGAACGTGCTTGCGCGATGGAGATGCGCTGGCCAATGACGAAGTTGCACGCCGCCTCGTATGGCGAGTGGAAAAGCGTCGGGCGCAGGAAGTGATGGGTCGTCTGAAGCCGCCCGATGATCGGATCGCGCTCGCCGACAGCGGGGAAGCCACGCCCGTCGACATCGAGCGAAATGGTGGCGAGCGCCTGCAGCCACGCGCGCTGGGCGACCTCGCCGCCGGGGCCGTACACAGCGCCGATGATGGTGCGCGCATCCGGTTGTCGCAGCACCACCGCCGCGGAGTGAGTCCAGCCCTCGACCGGGAACGCCATGGCGACGGCACCCGGGTCTGCACCGAACTCCAGCCAGCCACCGAAATACTGCCGCTGGTACGCAAGGTCGAACGGGCCTTGCGGGGTGAGCTCGAATGTCTCCGGCACGGCAGCTCGTAGGCTACCCGGCGATCGCCGTGCGCGCCGCTGCAAACGGAGGCCGGCCAGGGACATCTCCGCACGCTCAGAGGCTTCGCGGGCGTCTGCGTCGCTGCGAACTCGCCACTGGCGAGTTCTTCACTCCTTCGCCCGACTGCAGAATTCGCTGTGCGGAGATGTCCCTGGCCGCCCTCCTTTCGTTTCGGCCCTAGGGAACCCCACTGGTCTCCGCCATCGCGTCGCAGTCCGCGGTGCGGCGCGCCGGAGCTGCGACCGGTGCGCGTGCTGTGGCCAGGAACGACCCCGCGAGGATGAGCACGAACCCCAGGCCGGCGCCCGCTGTGAAGGGTTCGCCGAGAATCGCGACGCCCAGCACCAGCGCCACCGCCGGGTTGAGGTACGTGATCACGGTGGCCCGGGTGGGCCCCACCTCCGCGATCAGCTCGAAGAAGAGGAGGAAGGCGACCGCCGTGCACACCAGACCGAGTCCGGCGATGGACAGCACCACCTGCAGCGAGGGTGGGTGGCCGGGCAGTTCCAGAATTCCAACCGGCGCATAGACGACCGCGGTGAGCACCAGCGAGGCGGCCACCACCCCCACCGGGGGAACGCCGCGCAGACGGCGGGCGATGATCATCGGGCCCACTGCGTAGCCGATCGTGACCACCGCGATCTCTCCGACGGCGCCGAGATTGCCGCCCGAGAGGTCGAACCCCACCAGCGTGGCAACGCCCACGAACCCGACCAGCAGTCCCGCCACCCGCCGCGAGCCGGGCCGGTCGTCGCCGCCCGTCACCAGCGCCAGCAGCGCACCGACGAAGGGCACCGCGGCGATCAGCAGTCCGGCGAGCGAGCTGGAGATGTGACGCTCGGCGTCGGAGAGCAGCAACCACGGCACCGCCACCTCGACAACCGTGTACACCAGGATCCATCGCCAGTGCGCGCGCAGTGGGGCGATGGAATGGCGTCCCGCGGCGATGGGGAGCAGGAGGAGCGCGCCGGTGGCGGTGCGCAGGAATACCAGCGAGACCGGGGTGAGGTCGGCGACCGCGACCTTGATGAGCAGGTAGGGGATCCCCCAGATCACCCCCATGACGGCGAAGAGGACCCAGCCGCGGCGGCTCAACGGGGCGTGCCCTCGCGTCGTGTGCGCATCCCCACAGCATGGGTGTCGCGAGGGGCGGTTCGCCCGCGGTATTCGGACGGGCAGATCGCCGCGCGACCCCTTGACGTGGGGTTAAAGGTTAGGCTAAGCTAAATAAGCTGACAGGCTAATAGTCATTAAGGCGAGGTCAAAGCGATGCCCGATTCCCGCTCACTCACCCCTCGCCAGAAGGCGGCGATCATGGTCGCGATCATGCTCGGCCTCTTCCTGGCCGCGCTCGATCAGACCATCGTCGGGACCGCCCTGCCCCGCATCGTCACCGATCTCGCGGGCAACAACCTCTACACCTGGGTCGTCACCGTCTACCTGCTGACCTCGACGGTCACAGTGCCGATCTACGGCAAGCTCTCCGACATCTACGGGCGGCGCCCGCTGCTGCTCATCGGCATCGGCGTTTTCCTGGTGGGCTCGGCGCTGTCCGGCATCTCCCAGTCGATGGGCGAGCTGATCATCTTCCGCGGCCTGCAGGGGCTCGGCGCCGGGGCCATCTTCCCGATCGCTCTGGCCGTCATCGGCGACCTCTTCAGCCCCGCCGAGCGCGGCCGCTACCAGGGGTTGTTCGGGGCGGTGTTCGGTTTGAGCTTCATCATCGGGCCCTTCCTCGGCGGCTTCCTCACCGACAACCTCAGCTGGCATTGGATCTTCTACGTCAACCTTCCCATCGGGCTCGCCGCCCTGGCGGTCATCGCCACCCAGCTGCCCAACAGCGGCAACACCCGCGGGGTGCGCGTCCGCGACCTCGACTTCCTCGGCATCGGCATCTTCAGCGCGGCCGCGATATCACTGCTCATCGGCCTCACCAACAAGGGGCTGACCGACAGCTCCGGCCGCCTCTACGACTGGCTGTCGTTCAACGTCCTCGCGTACATGGTCGTGGCCGTCCTGCTCACCGTCGCGTTCCTGGTCGCCGAGCACTTCGCTCGCGAACCGATCATCCCGCTCGACCAGTTCCGCAACCGCACGTACACCACCATCAACGCGGCCACCTTCCTGGTCGCGTTTGGGTTCTTCTCGGCGATCATCTTCCTGCCCCGCTACTTCCAGGCGGTGCAGGGACTGTCGGCGACGGCCTCCGGCTACCGCACCTGGCCGCTCATGCTCGGGCTGATCCTCTCGAGCACGCTCAGCGGGATCCTGGTCAGCCGCACCGGCAAGTACAAGCTGATGCTGCTGGGATCGGCCGTGACCCTGACGCTGGGCATGTTCCTGCTGACCAGGTTGCAGCTCAGCACCGGCTACTGGACGCTGTCATTGTGGATGCTCATCGCCGGCGTAGGAGTGGGTCCCACCTTCTCGGTGACCACCGTGGCACTGCAGAACGCAGTGCCCGTCCGGCGGATCGGCGTTGCCACCAGCAATCTCACCTTCTTCCGCCAGATCGGGGGCTCGGTCGGCCTGGCCATCGCCGGCTCGATCTTCGCCTCGACGTTCGCGTCCCAGCTGCCCACCCAGCTCGCCAGCGCCGGCGTTCCCTCAGCTGTGGTGAGCCAGTTCGCTCAGGGGAGCGGGGCGGCGACCAACAGCCTGACCGGCGTCGGCAATCTCAGCACCCAGCTCGGTAAGCAGCTTCCCCCCACGGCGAAGCCGCTCATCCCCAAGATCACCACCGGCATCCAGAGTGACCTCTCCGCATCCATCGCCGGGTTGATGTGGCTGGGGGCCGGCTCGGCGCTGGCGGGCCTGCTCTTCCTGCTGATGATGCCGGAGCTGCCCCTGCGACGAACCACGACCGCGGAGGAGGAGGCCAAGACCGGTCTCCCGACGGTGGCCGTGGCATGACCACCGAGACCGGGGTCGGCGAAGCCGAGCTCGCCTCCGCCGTCGACGCCTTCCAAGCGTGGATCGACCGTCGCCAGCGGACCATGCTCGCTCAGCTGCACTCCTGCAACCAGAGCCCGGCACAGCTGCACGTGCTCGGGGTCCTCCACGAGGTGGGTCCGATGACCGTCAGCCAGCTCGCCACCCGGCTGGCCATCTCGGTTCCATCGGCCAGCGCCATGGTCGACCGCATGGTCGACGCCGGCCTGGTGGGGCGGGCACGCAGCGAGGAGGATCGGCGCATCGTCAGTGTGTGGGTGGCCCCGGCGGGGGAGACGGCGTTGAGCGCCGCCATCGGAGGCCGCCGCGGGATGCTCGAGCGCGTGCTCCGCCAGCTCGATGCGGAGGAGTTGGCCGACACCGTCCGCGTGCTGGCTCGGCTCGAGGTGGCCCTCGAGGTGGCCGCCGAGGAACAGCGGACACAACCCGCCGGCTGAGCCCTGGGGGCGGGGGAGCGCACCTCTTGCGTTTCTCGGGGCAAACCCTCCATCCTTGTCAGGACGTCGCGAGAACCGAGAGTCGGGGGATCGACATGGGGGCGGAGACCGAGCTCAAGCCACGCGTTCATCGCGTCGGCGTCGGCATCGTCGAGATCGTCCCCGACGATGCCGAGTACGGCAGCCTCCGAGCCATCAGGGAGAACCTCAGCAACCGGGTCTGCGCGCTCCTCGTGGCGGTCATCGTCTTTTCCCAGATCGCCGACATCGTGACCACGTACCGCGCGCTGTCGGGGCATCGGTACGTCGAGGACAACCCGTTCTTCCGCGGCCTGATCGTCCGCGCACCGCTCGCCGCCTACGCGGTGAAGCTGCTGATCATCACCGCCATGATTCTCTTCGTGCTGAGCCGGCTGTACGGCCGCTACGCGCGCATCGCGCTGGCGATCGCCGCAGGCATCAGCCTGAGCGCACCTCTGCTCAACTTCGGAGCGATTTTCAGCTCGTAAACCAACAAGCCCGGCCACGCGGTGTGGCCGGGCTCGGGCTGGGGGGAGGCGTGGTCAGGAGCAGCCGGACGTGGCTCCACAGTTGTGGCACTTGTAGCAGGCACCACTGCGCACCATGAGGCTGCCGCAGTCGCTGCACGAGGGAGCGTCGCCCTGGTTGACGAACGCGGCGGGGGCGTTGTCGACAACAGCGGCCGGGGTCATCGCCCGCATCGCCGCGAATCCGCTGACGCCGGTGGCGGCGGACGGACTGGCCGACACCGCGACGGCAGCCTTCGAAGCCGCAGGCGCCGCGTCTGTGTCTCCGTCACGGCGGATGATGCCGAGGCGGTCGCGATCCTCCTGGGGCATGAAGCGCGACGCCATCCAGCGGAAGATGTAGTCCATCAGCGACTTGGCGATGGGCACCTCGGGGTTCTTGGTGAAGCCCTGCGGATCGAAGCGCGTGTGCGACAGCTTGTCGACCAGCGCCTGCAGGGGAACGCCGTACTGCAGCGCCAGTGACACCGCCGTCGCGAAGGCATCCATGAGCCCGCTGACGGTGGATCCCTCCTTGGCCATCTTCAGGAAGATCTCGCCCGGCTGACCATCGTCGTAGAGGCCGACCGTGATGTAGCCCTCGTGGCCACCGACCTCGAAGCGGTGGGTCAGCGCGTTGCGCTCCGCCGGCAGCCGCTTGCGCAGCGGGCGCTCGACGATCTGCACGGTGCGCCCGGTGGTCTTGTCCATGGACGTCGCCATGGGCTGGCTGCGCTTGCTGCCGTCGCGGTAGATGGCCAGGGCCTTGAGCCCGAGCTTCCAGCCGTCGATATACGCCTGCTCGATCTCGTCGACCGTCGCCTCGTTGGGCATGTTCACCGTCTTGCTGATCGCACCCGAAAGGAACGGCTGCACCGCCGACATCATGCGAATGTGTCCCTGCCAGGCGATCGAGCGGGTGCCGTTCTGCGGGGTGAACGCGCAGTCGAAGACGGCGAGGTCGTCGTCGCGCAGCGAGCGCGCTCCCTCGATGGTGTCGTTGGCGTCGACGTGGGCGCAGATGTCGGCGACCGCGGTGTCGCCGTAGCCGAGCCGCTGCAGCGCCAGGGGCACCGTCTGGTTGACGATCTTCAGCATCCCGCCACCAACCAGCTTCTTGTACTTGACCAGAGCGATGTCGGGCTCCACACCCGTGGTGTCACAGTCCATCATGAAACCGATCGTCCCGGTCGGCGCCAGCACGGTGGTCTGCGCGTTGCGATAGCCGTGCTTGGCACCGAGCTCGTGAGCCTCGTCCCAGGCACGGCGCGCGGCGGTCACAAGGTCGGCCTCGACGCTGTCGCTGGGGATGTTGTATGCCGCCTCGCGATGCTTGGCAACGACGCGCAGCATGGGCCGGCGGTTGACGGCGAAGCCGCTGAAGGGCCCAACCTCTCGCGCCATCCGCGCGGACTGCGCGTATGCCTCCCCGGTCATCACAGCGGTGATGCAGGCGGCCAGATCACGTCCCTCCGGGGAGTCGTAGGGCACACCGCGCGCCATCAGCAGAGCCCCGAGGTTGGCGTAGCCGAGGCCGAGAGGACGGAAGTCCTCGCTGTTCTTGCCGATCCGCTCGGTCGGGTAGGCGGCGTTGCCGACCAGGATCTCCTGGGCGGTGATGGTCATGTGCACCGCGTGGCGATAGCTCTCCACGTCGATGCTGCCGTCCTCGTTGAGGAACTTCATGAGATTGAGCGAGGCCAGGTTGCACGCCGAGTCGTCGAGGAACATGTACTCGGAGCACGGGTTGCTGGCATTGATGCGACCGCTGTTGGCGGAGGTGTGCCAGTCGTTGATGGTGGTGTCGTACTGGATGCCCGGGTCGCCGCATTGCCACGCCGACTCGGCCATGAGCCGCATCAGCTCGCGCGCGCGCATCGTCTTGACCACGCGGTTGGTGTCGGTGACGGCGCGCAGGTGCCAGTCACGGTCGTCGGCGACGGCACGCATGAACTCATCGGTCACCCGCACCGAGTTGTTGCTGTTCTGGAAGAAGACCGACGCGTAGGCCTCGCCGGTGAACGACGAGTCGTAGCCGGCCTCGATGAGCGCCCACGCCTTGCGCTCCTCGTTGACCTTGCAGGTGACGAACTCAAGAACGTCGGGGTGGTCGGCGTTGAGGATGACCATCTTGGCGGCGCGGCGGGTGGTGCCTCCGCTCTTGATGACCCCGGCAAAGGCATCGAACCCCTTCATGAAGGAGACCGGCCCACTGGCCGTGCCACCACCGCCCAGCTGCTCGTTGGAGCTGCGCAGCGGCGAGAGATTGGTGCCGGTGCCGCTGCCGTACTTGAAGAGCATCCCCTCGGTCTTGGCGAGCCCGAGGATGGACTCCATGGTGTCCTCGACGGAGTTGATGAAGCACGCCGACGCCTGCGGCCGCGTGCCCGGCACGCCGACGTTGAACCACACCGGGCTGTTGAAGCTCATCTTCTGGTGCAGCACCAGGTGAGTGAGCTCGTCCTGAAAGGCCTGGGCGTCCTGCTCGGTGGCGAAATAGCCGCCCTCGCGACCCCAGCTGGCGATGGTGTCGCAGACGCGCCCGATCACCTGGCGGACACTGGTCTCCCGGCGTGGTGTGCCCTGCGGACCGCGGAAGTACTTGCTGACCACGACGTTGGTGGCCATCTGCGACCACGTCGAGGGGATCTCGACCTCCTTCTGCTCGAAGACGGTCTCGCCGCGCTCGTTGCCGATGACGGAGGTGCGCTTCTCCCAGGTGACCTCGTCGAAGGGATGGACGCCGTCGCGTGTGAAGCGCCGCGTCACCGTCAGCCCCGTCCCCGTCGACAGCTCCACCTTGGCGGTGCCGGGTGCGCGCGAGCGCTGCTGCTTGCGGCCGGTTGCCGTGACGGCGGCGTCGCGGGTGGACAGGTCGGAGGCGGAGGCGGAGACCGGTCGATCCACTGTTTTTCCTCGTGCGTTTGGCGTCGGGGCGCTACTTGTGCTGCGACGTTGAGTGAGTCTGCGCCCCGGGTCGGAATGTCCCCTGACCTGGCCGGTTGAACCCCGATTATCCCACATCTTGGGGGTCGCCCGCCCCGTGGCCCCCATATGTTGGTACGAGTCCGCCGGGACGTCAAGGGGGTGGCGTCACCTCATTGTGGCCCCAGTGCGCCCGCCCTGCTGGCCGCCGGTCCGGTCAGCGAGGGATCAGGATGGAGCGGTGCAGCTCGGGCACGTCGATGCGGATCTCGCAGCGCCGCCGCCCCGCCAGCAGCAGGAACTCGCCGCGGGGAGCGTGCTCGACGAACCGTCGCTGTGAGTCGGTGAGGCCGAATGCGCGCTCCATCTGCGCCGCCTCGGCGGCACGGTGGCCGCCGAGCAGCACCGTTGCGCAGTTGGTGGCCACCACCGACCCCTCCTCACTGCGCAGCAGATCCTCGACGTTCTGGGTGGCCACCACCAGGGAGGCGCCGTACTTGCGGCAGCGTCGGGCCAGCTGCACGAGGAGCTCGCGCAGCGGCGGGT
>DAIUFS010000025.1:12433-24636 GCA_036844485.1 Candidatus Dormiibacterota bacterium
GCGGGTGGACGCAGAGCGCGCCCACCTCGTCGAGCACGATGTGCCGGCGCCTCCGCTGGCCGCGTACGCGCGTCCACAGCCACTGCGCGATCAGCAGGGTGGCGGCGGGAACGAACTCATGAGGCAGGTCGCGCAGGGAGATGGCGCAGAGTTCGGAGTCGAGGTCGATGTCGCTGGGACGGTTGAAGATGGCACCCAGCGGACCAGCGCAGACGCGCCGCAACACCGTCGCGGCGCGCGGGGCAGCATGTGTCAGAGCGGCCACGCAGTCGCCGAGGAGCGGCGCCCGGCTCTCCGTGGAGGCGGCGGCGACAGCGTCGTGGAGGGCGGCGTCGACGCAGGCTCGTTCCACCTCTCCGAGCACGCTGCCGCAGAGCACGTGGACGAGGTCCACCGCCACCGGGATCGCATCCGCCGGGCTCGGGGCTGCGTCGAACACGTTGAGCGCCCCCGATCCCGGGGAGCCAAGGCGCAGGTACTGCCCTCCGATGGCATGCATGAGGCGCTGGTACTCGCCCTCGGGATCGACGATCAGTGATCCGACCCCGCGGGTGGTGGCCTCGAGCACCAGCGCGCCGATGGTGAAGCTCTTGCCATGGCCGCTGGTGGCGAACACGGCGAGGTTGGCGTTGCTGTGATGGGCTGTGTCGAAGACGTCGACCGAAACGGGCACCCCCGAGCGCCGGGTCACCCCGAACCTGTAGCCACACGGGTCGTCGCACAACGTCTCGGTGAGCGGCAGGCAGGTGGCGGCCGCCGCGGAGTCGACCAGCTTGCCTGCCGGGGCCTCCTCGGCCCGGGGCTCGGTGCCGCGCAGCACCGCTGCGTGGCGTGCCTCCGTCTCGGTGGGCCCGCGGGCGGCGATGGCGATGGAGAGGCGCAGCGGGCGCACCTCGTTGCGGGCCAGACGGTCGCGCAGCGACCCGGCCGCCTCGAGGCCGACATCGACCCGCGCGTCGCCAATCCGGCCGCGGTCGATCTCGAGGAGCCGGTCGGCAGTGAGGTTGCGCAGGCGTCTCTCGACCGCCCGATGGGCAGCGGCCGCATCGATCGGCATGAGGTGGATGGCGGCGTCGAACTCGGCGGCGGCCGCGAGCATGGCGCCGGCCCAGCCCAGCGTCACCGCTCGGCCCGGGAGGCGCTCCAGCTCGAGGCCGCAGCGCGCCCCTCCGGCCACCGCCACGCAGCGGATGCGCTCTCTCACCACCCCGGCGGAGGCCTGGCCGGCCTCGACGGCATCGGGGAGAGCCAGCTCGCCGTCGGAGACCGCTCGGGGCCGCAGCCCGGCGGAGCGGAGCATCTCGCTGGCCATGGCCAGCTGGCGGTGGAGGGCGGCCACGTCGCCGTCGTCGCGGCGCATCACCGCCAGGACGCTGCTGCGAAATGCCGGACGCGCCGCCAGCATCTCGGCCTGGTGGCGGAGCACGGCCGCGTCGAGCGCCGCGGCGATAGGACCAGCGGTGGCCGTCTGAACATCCGTGATGACCAGGCGACGCCTTCGGACCAGGAACTGCAGCGGCAGCTCGAGGCTGCAGAGCAGCCGCGTCATGGTCTCGACGCACGTCACTTGGGTGGCGGGCTCCAGGGAGGTCAGATCGAGGGGATCGAGCGCGAGGGCGGCGACCGCGGCCACCTGTCAGCCGCGTCCAGGCCCGCGTGCACTCGACGCCCAGCGCTCACCCCGCATGGCTGTCCCAGCGCTGTGTTGCCGGCGACCGGCAGGCCCGGCCGGCGCCTCGCTCCACCACCGCCACGAGGCGAGCAAGGGCCTCCGATAGCGCGTCCCCTCCGTCTATGCCGGCGAGACGGTGGCGGTTCTCGGCGTCGACGACGGCGTGGTCGTCGGGAATCTCGGCGGAGAGGGCGCCGCCGAGGTCGGCCATGGTCTCGCTCAGGTCGATGCCGGGGCGCCACCGGTTGACGACGTAGGCGATGCGGTCGCGCAAGCCCATGCCGCGCAGCACAGCAGTGCTGCGGTACGCGTCGAGGACGCCGCCGGCTGTCGGCGTGA
This sequence comes from Candidatus Dormiibacterota bacterium, assembly GCA_036844485.1. GTDB lineage: Bacteria > Chloroflexota > Dormibacteria > Aeolococcales > Aeolococcaceae > Aeolococcus. The sequence goes on from DAIUFS010000025.1 coordinate 14,445, forward strand.
GGGTCACGATCACCTGGTCGCAGCGCTCCAGGACCAGACGGCAGCGGGGGCCGAGATCACAGTCGACGTCGACCACTACGACATCGGCGCCGCGCTCCTCGGCGGCGCGGATCAGCGCCTCGGCGGCACCGCTGCCGGGAGCGTCCGCCTGGGAGGCAGAGACCGGGGGCAGGGCGACGAGTAGCCCCGGGCCGTGGGTGACCAGGCACCCAGAGACGGCGGGCGGTGCATCACGAGGGAGCGGTGGTGGAATCCCCAGACGGAGACCGACCCCGGGGTTGCGCTCGGCGAGGTCGAGCAGCGCGACACGTGTCCTCGGCGCCCCCGTCGCCGCCGCCGCGCGGCCGCCGGCCGCCAGCATCGCCGCCACTTCGACGGCCAGCGTGGTGCGGCCGGTGCCCCCGCAGAGGGAGAAGAAGCCGACCACAAAGGCGCGGCGGCGCCCATCGCCGGCGGGCCCAGCTGGCGCCGGGCTGACGCCGTCGACCACCGCCAGCCGCGCCGCCGGGGGATGCCGCGCCGGGGGAGCGGCGGCCGTGGCGGCATCCTCCATCCGGCGCAGTGCCAGCGGAATGACCACCGCCCCGGCCTGCAGAGGCCGCTGCCCGCGCGCCGGGCGGCCGGTTCGGGGGCGGCGGCACCGCCGCCTCAGATCAGAGACGTGGGTCGCCAGCCGGCAGCGCCTCCAGCGCATCCTCAGCTGTGCCGCGCGTGAGTGCCGGGTCCGCACCAGGAACCGGGCCAGGAGCACGCACCACTCCAGCAGCGGCCGCCCCGCCAGGCGTCCCCAGGCCAGCGTGGACCCGCCGATGAGCAGCACGGCCGCGAGGGTCCACACGATGGGCCCGGCCAGGCCGCTGTGGAGCACCGCATACCCGGCCAGCAGCGCCAGGGTGAGGACAGCGATCTCGCCGGCGACGAGCCCGAAGGCGATCGTCTCGCGGCCGTCGAGGCCGTCGTTCATGGACTGCTTGTCCATCGCCTTCCCCCGATAGCACCGCGACCGACCCCGGCGAGCCGACGGACGTTAGCTGGGACGGCGGGACATACTCGGGACAAGGTCCTTAGCAGGGGCGTGACAGGTTCTCGCCCTTCACAGGGTCGAAATGAATTCGACCCTGCACACCCCACTCTTCGGCGCCCCTCGCGCCCACTGTCCTTTTCAGGGCCATGGCGGCTCGCTCGGGTGGAGCGGCCTCTCTTGCAGGCTACGCGCTGGCGGCCAGGGCCCTGGGGAGGAGCTCCTCGACCGCCGCTCCCAGCCCGGTGAGGTTGAACGGCTTGGTGATCACCCGGTCCGCCCCGGCGGCGCGCGCCTCGTCGAGGTCGGCCTCGTCGCTCAGAGCGGTGAAGACGATGATGGGAAGCTGGGCGCCACCTGGTAGGCTGCGGATCAGGCGGAGGAGGCTGATCCCGTCGAGGCCGGGCATCATCACGTCCAGGATGGCGAGGTCGGGCAAGCCGGCGCCGAGCAGCCGCATCGCCCCCTCGCCGCTCGCGGTGGAGAGAACCTCGAAGCGCTCCACCTCGAGGTACATGCCGAGGATGTGGAGCAGGCGGGTGTCGTCGTCGACCAGCAGCACGCGGCGGCGTCTGCGCCGAATGGGAGACATGCCCCGATTCTCCCCCGCGCGGACCGCCGCCAACGCCCCCGCTTCCGGGATCGCATGTTCCTGTTGCAGATTCTTGACCGACTCGGCACACCCGGCCGTGTGCACCCATGCCGGGCCGGCGGGTCGCGACCGCCCTTCATAATCGACAGCGACGTCAACAGGAGGTGGCAGCGTGGCGACGATCGTGCGGCCCGAGGTGGCGACCTATCAGCAGTACATCGACGGCGAGTGGACCGGCGCCGAGGCCGGTGAGACCTTCGAGGTGCTCAATCCATCGACCGAAGAGGTCGTGGCTCTGGCCCCGGCCGGAGGCCGCGCCGATGCTCAGCGCGCCATCGCCGCCGCCCGGCGCTCCTTCGACCAGGGGGAGTGGCGCAACAAGACCCAGCTGCAGCGCAGCCAGATCATGTTCGAGATCGCCAAGCACCTCCAGGACCGCAGCGGGGACTGGGCGTTGCTGGAGGCGCAGACCGCCGGGGCGACGATCCGCAAGGCGGCCGTCGTCGACGTCCCCATGGCGGTCGAGACATTCCGCTCCATGGCTGAGCAGGCCCTCCAGATCCCCTGGTACGAGCCGCTTCCGTGGATCGACATCCCCCATGTCAGCTGGAACTTCGTGCAGCGTGAGGCGGTCGGCGTCTGCACCGGGATCATCCCCTTCAACTTCCCGCTGTTGATCGCCATGTGGAAGCTGGCGCCGGCGCTGGCGATGGGCAACAGCGTGGTGCTCAAGCCGTCTCCGTTCACCCCGCTGACGCTCCTCGAGGTGGCCCGCGCCATCGACGAGACCAGGCTGCTGCCGCGCGGGGTACTCAACGTGGTCACCGGCCCGGGCGCTGAGCTCGGCGAGGAGCTGGTGGTCAACGAGGACGTCGACAAGGTGGCGTTCACCGGGTCGACCGCGGTGGGCCGTCGCATCCTGGAGATGGCAGCACCGACCATCAAGAAGGTCACCCTCGAGCTCGGCGGCAAGTCGGCCAACATCGTGTGCGCCGACGCCGACCTCGACATCGCCGTCGACGGCACCCTCTTCGGGACGTTCTTCCATCAGGGCCAGGCATGCGAGTCGGGTCACCGCCTCTACGTCCACGACGACGTCTACGACGCCTTCATGGAGCGGCTGGTGGCCACCGCCAGCCGGCTGCGCGTCGGCGACGCCACCGACTTCGACACCCAGGTGGGCCCGGTGATCTCGCGCCGCCAGTACGAGAGCATTCTCGCCGCCGTCGATCGAGCTCAGCTGGAGGGCGCCACCGTGCTCTGCGGCGGTGGTCGCGCCAAGGGGGTGGGCGAGAAGGGGTACTTCATCCAGCCCACCGTGCTCGCCGACGTCGATCCCGACTCCGTCATGGGGACCGAGGAGGTCTTCGGCCCGGTGCTGGCGGTGCAGCGCTGGAACGACCCCGGAGACGTCATCCGCCGCGCCAACCGATCCATCTACGGTCTGGCCGGCGGGGTTTGGTCGCGCGACACGCGCGGCGCCATCGAGATGGCCAAGCAGCTGCGCACCGGCACCGTGTGGATCAACGACTGGCATCTGCTCAACCCGCTGGCTCCGTTCGGGGGCTACAAGCAGAGTGGGACCGGACGCGAGCTGGGGGCGTACGGATTGCGCGAGTACACGGAGACCAAACACATCCACGTCGACCAGAACGTGCCTCGCCGGGAGCGCTACTTCTACGACGTCCTGCTCGGCTGACCGGCCCGCCGGCCGGCCGAGCGCGCATAGGAGGACGACCTCTGTCCGCCATCCGGCCGTACCTGCAGCACATGCTCGGCAACCTCCACCCCATCGTGGTTGCCAATCGCGCCCCGTTGGTCTTCGAGCCCGCCGACGTCTACCGGAACACACCCGAACGTCTCGTCAAGGGAGCGGGCGGCCTGGTCACGGCGCTGAGCTCGCTGGCGTCGTCGACGAACGCGCTGTGGGTGGCGGTGGCCCGCGACGACTCCGACCGCGCCCTCGCCAGTCGGGGTGACCCGGCCGAGCTGGAGACCGAGGACGGCACCAGGTACCGAGTTTCGTTTGTGCAGCCTCACCCCGACGCGTACGACCTCTACTACAACACCATCAGCAACCCGCTGCTCTGGTTCATCCAGCACTACCTCTGGGACCTCGCCCGCGAACCGATCGTCGACACCGCCACGCTCTACGCCTGGCGGGAGGGATACGTGCGGGTCAACCAGATGGTCGCCGACCGCGTCGTGGCGGAGGCGCGTGCCGCCAGCAAGCCGCCGCTGGTCTTCGTCCAAGACTACCAGCTCTACTGCGTGCCGGGCATGGTCCGCGACGCGCTGGGAGAGGTGCGCATCCAGCACTTCGTGCACATCCCGTGGCCGACACCGCAGTACTGGACGATCCTCCCCAAGCCGATCCGCGATGAGCTCCTCCGCGGCCTCCTGGGCTGCGACCTGGTGGGGTTCCAGACGCGCCGGGATGTGCGCAACTTCCTGCTCACCTGCGAGGAGAACCTCGGCCTCACCGTCGACTTCCGCGAGCGCACAGTGTTCTTCGAGGGCCGCACCGTGTGGGTGCGCAACTATCCGATCAGTGTCGACGTCGGCTCGCTGCTTGCCCAGGCGGAAACCGAGGAGGTGCTCGCCGAGGAGGCCCGCCTACTCTCCTGGCGTCCCGAGAAGCTGATCCTCCGGGTGGACCGCACCGACCTCAGCAAGAACATCGTGCGCGGCTTCCTCGCCTACGAGCGCATGCTCGAGGATCACCACGAGCTCCACGGCCACGTGCAGTTCTGGGCGTACCTGCAGCCCAGCCGCCAGGACATCGACGACTACCGCGCCTACCTCGGCAACGTGCTCAGCGTCGCCGCCCGGATCAACCGCAAGTTCAGCCGCGGCGGCTGGACCCCGATCCGGGTCGAGGTGGACGACGTCATGGCCCGGGCGCTGGCCGGCTACCGGCAGTTCGACGTGCTCCTCGTCAATCCCATCTACGACGGCATGAACCTGGTGGCCAAGGAGGGGGTGCTCTGCAACCGCCGCGACGGAGTGCTGGTGCTCAGCGAGAACGCCGGGTCCCACGAGGAGCTCGGCGACTTCGCGCTCAGCGTCAACCCCTTCGACATCGACGAGACAGCAGAGGCGCTCTACCTCGGCCTGATGATGGACACCCCCCAGAAGGTGGCACGGGCGGAGAGGATTCGCGAGACAGTCCGGGCCGCCGACATCAACCGCTGGATCGCGCTCCAGCTTCAGGACCTGCGCGAGCTGATCGGCTGATGGCGCCCCACGCGGCAGGGCCGCGCGGGGACCCCGTTCTCTTTACAGAGGGGCGATGCGCCCCTCTCGCTCCGCCGGCAAAGCCGGCTGTGCTCACTCCCCACTCGGCGCGACTCCGCGCCGGTCGCTTCGCTCGCTAGTGCCCCAGAGCCACGAAGCCGACCACGAAGAGCCAGCTGACGAGAGCGCCGATGCCGAGCCAGAGGGCTGTCAGCCCCCGCTCGCCGAGGCTGCGGCGCTGGCTGCGGCGACGCAGGTAGCGCTCCCGCACCCGCAGCGATGCCTGGCCGCTGGGCGCGCCGCCAAGGCTCTGGGGCTTGCGGATCGTGCTGATCTCGGGCATGGTCTGGATCGTGGTACGTCGTCCAGAGCCATTCGGTTACGGCCCCCGGCCAGGTCCAACCCGCGCCCGCACCCCGGCTCGGCCGCGTACGATCGCCGGCACCGATGTCGCCCCAACGTGAAGCAGCCCCTGGCGCCGACAGAGAGCTGCCGGTGAGCGCCGCGTCCCCCGCGCCGGCGATCAGCCGGGTCGCGCTCGACAAGCCGATCTACACGATCAGCGTCGCGGCCGAGATCCTGGCCACGCACCCGCGCACTCTGATGATGTACGAGCACCTCGGGCTGGTGGTCCCGCAGCGCACCCCCACCAACCGGCGCCGCTACTCGCAGCGGGACGTCCTCACCCTCCAGGCGATCCAGCGGCTGACCAGGCAGCACGGGCTCAACCTCAATGGGGCGCGGTACGTCATCCAGCTTCTCCGACTTCTCGTGGAGCACGACATCCCCCGCCCCGACCAGCTCCAGGATGTGGAGGTCGCCCACACCCGCCTCTGACAGCTAAGGCGGCACGACCGCTGTCATGAGATGGTGAATCGGTTTGGGGGTGTTACCACCCCGTATACTGGCGGCAAGAGAGAGGCTCGCCAGGAGTGGAGGTCGAGGTGAGCGTGGACGACGAGCAGGTCATCGACGTGCTTCTGATCGAGGACGATAAGGAGACGCTCGAGATGTACAAGCTGAAGCTGGAGAAGGACGGGTACCGGGTCCATATTGCGCTCGACGGTGAGGAGGGGGTGAACCGCGCCACCGCGCTTACCCCAGACATCATCTTTCTCGATATCAGGCTGCCGAAGAAGGACGGGTTCACCGTCCTCGAGGAGTTGCGCGGCCAGGAGTCGACGGCGCACATCCCGGTGATCATCCTCAGCAACTACGGCGAGAAGGAGCTGGTGGACCGCGGGCTCAAGCTCGGGGCCATGGAGTTCCTGGTTAAAGCCCAGACCTCGCCCATCGTCATCTCCGAGGGAATCGACGAGTGGCTGAAGGAGTAGGCAGGCAGCAGCGCGTGGCCGCCCCGGCGGGCCAGCCGGGGCTCGACAAGCCCATCTACACGATCAGCGTGGCGTCAGAGATCCTGGAGACCCACCCGCGCACGCTGATGATGTACGAGAACATGGGGTTGGTCGTGCCGCAGCGCACCGCCACCAATCGGCGCCGCTATTCACAGCGCGACGTCTACAAACTGCAGACCATTCAGAATCTGACCCGCAATCACGGCGTCAACCTCACGGGAGTCCGGTACGTGCTCGCCCTCATGAAGCTGCTCCACGACCACGGGGTCGAGCCGCCGGAAGGGCTCCGCGACATCGACGTGTCGCAGCTCGAGGCCTGAGCGTGGCCGGCCGCATCGACCGTGACGAGAGCATCGCCGCCATCGCCCGCGAGGTCGCGGACGACGCCGTGCGGCTGGCCCGCGCCGAGATCGAGCTCGCCAAGGCGGAGGCGATCGCCGGGGTGAAGAAGCTGGCCGTGGCCATCGGCCTCTTCGCCGGCGCCGCCGTGCTGGCGCTGTTCATGATCATCTTTGCGTTAGGTTCGGTGCCTACTGTTCTCGCCGGGCATGCCTTCTCCGGCTGGGTCTGGTGGCTCTTGACGGCGGCACTCTTCCTGATTCTCGCCGCGGTTCTCGGCTGGCTGGGATTCCGCTCGCTGCGGCGCGGGATCGGCAGGGGGAAGGAGCTGATGGGCTCGGTCAAGGAGGACGTGGTGTGGTTCAAGCGATTGACCAAGCGGAACGCGAGAGAGAGCTGACCAAGCAGTCTCTGGCCGGCAACCTCGACCGTCTCGAGGCTCGAGTTCGTGCTGAGCTGGACTGGAAGGCACGGCTGCGCCGCGACGGTCCGCGCTACGCCCTGGTCGGGGGAGTGGTGATCGCCGCCGCCGTCGGGGCGATCGTGCTCCGCCGAGTGGTGCGGGGCGATCAGGCCGAGCCCGACCGGCGGCCGCCCACGTCGATGGCGGAGATGGCGGCGGAGCTGGCGGCGATTCGCAAGCGGCTCGACGCGGCGAAGCTCGAGGCTGACAAGGGGCCGGCGTGGCAGAAGCTGGCGCTGCGCGCCGTGTCCGCGGCTGCGGCCGCCGGTGGCACGTACGCGGCCCGACGGTTCATGGCACGCAGCGGCGCTGACGCCGGGGCGCCGGCCGGGCCGGGCTGAGGGCGGGTGGCCGGACCACAGGGACCTCGTCGGCGGGCGTCTCGAACCACCTCGCAGAAGCCGGTGCGGGCTCGTGCGTCGAATTCGCGCTGGCGCCTGAGCCGGCGCTGGAAGCGCGTCATCGCGGTCGGCGGAGCATTCCTGGCGCTCTGCATCGCGCTCGGCGCCGGCCTGGTCGTCTACGCGGCGCTCACTCTGCCCGACATCAACACCATTGGCCAGAAGACCGGGACCATCAAGATCCTCGACGCCCACGGCACCCTGCTCGCAGAGGTGGGCCACAACAGCGAGAACCGGCACGACGTCCCCATCGACCAGATCGCGCCCATCCTTCAGCAGGCCACCATCGCCGCCGAGGACCGCAGCTTCTACACCGAGGGAGCCTTCAACCCGGCGCGGGTGCTCAAGGCACTCGTCGACGACGTCATCCTGCGCCGCCCCGCCGAGGGCGCGAGCACGATCACCCAGCAGCTCGCCAAGCAGGCTTTCTTCGGCGCCGACGCGTCGAAATCGCCGCTGCGCAAGGTGCGTGAGGCGCTCCTCGCCAACCAGCTGGACAGCCGCTACAGCAAGCAGCAGATCCTCGACCAGTACCTCAATATCACCTACTACGGGGAGAACGCGTACGGCATCGAGAACGCGTCGATGCGCTACTTCGGCAAGCACGCCACGGATCTCACCCTCCCTGAGGCAGCGCTCCTCGCCGGCCTGCCCGAGGCCCCGTCCTACAACGACCCCTACAACAACCTGGACGCGGCGTATGCGCGCATGCACTACGTGCTCAGCAGCCTGGTGGCGGTGGGCAACATCACCCAGGCCGCCGCCGATGCCGTCGATCCTGTGGTGGGCGGCAGCAATCCCACCGCGGCACAGCAGGCACAGCAGCTGCAGAACCAGCAGGCGCTGCACGCCGACCTGCAGCACGGCGTGCTCAACAACACCGGGCCGGCCCCGCATTTCGTGCAGTACATCGAGGATCAGCTGCAGCAGATCTTCGGCCAGACCGACCCCGAGTTCCTGCAGGGCAATCTGGTGGTCACCACCACGCTCGACCTCAACCTCCAGAACCTCGCCAACACAGCGGTGGTCAACGGCGTCGCCAAGCTGGCGCCGGACGGCGCCAACAACGGCGCGCTTCTCATGATCGACGCGCACACCGGCAACATCGAGGCCATGGTCGGCTCGGCCAACTTCAACGACAACTCGATCGCCGGCCAGTACAACATCGTCACCGCCTCACGACGGCCGGGATCGTCGTTCAAACCGTACGTGTACGAGGCCGGGTTCAAGAACGGCACGCTCAAACCCGATACCATCCTTCAGGACACGCGCGCCGAGTCCCAGAAGCTCGGCGGAGTGTTTGACTTCGACCGCAAGTTCCTGGGCCCGATCACGGCGGCCCGTGCACTGGTGCTGTCACGCAACGTCGCCACCGAGCAGGCGATGCAGATGGTGGGAGTCCAGCCGGTGCTCGACCTCGCCTACAGCATGGGCATCTCGCAGAGTCTCACCCCGCTGGCACCCAATCTCAGCACCGCGATCGGGAGCTCCGCGGTGCGCATGATCGACCACACCTCAGCGTACGCCGCGTTCGCCAATGGCGGTCACAAGGTGACGTCGCGCGGGATTCTGAAGATCACCGACGGCAACGGCACGATCCTCCGCGACTACACGCAGGCACCCAGCCTTGGTGATGTGCTGTCGCCTTCGCAGGCGTGGAGCATCACGTCGATCCTGCGCGGCTACGCCAAGCAGTGGAACCTCCACTTCAAGTACGACACCGCCGGCAAGTCGGGAACCACCGACAACTTCGTCGACGCCTGGTACATGACGTACACGCCGGACTGGGTGGTGGCGACGTGGACGGGACACACCAGCGGCACCAGCTCCGCCGAACAGGGCATGAACCAGGTCTTCGGGACCGCCACTGGCGCGGCCATCGCGGTGCCCTTTGTCAACAGCCTTCCCAAGCCCAGCGCCTTCACGCCGGTCGCGGGCGCGCTCCCGGACTGCTCGCAGAGTGATTCGGCCTTCAACGACGTCCCCGCTTCCCCGAGCCCGACGCCCAGCCCCACCCCGACCCCGACGGCCACGCCCGTGCCGACGCCGCTGCCGACGCCGACCCCCCTGCCGACATTCACACTCCCGGCCCTGACACCGACACCGAGCCCAACTGGACCCGCGCCCACTGCGGCGCAACAGTCACTTGGCACCACGGCGGCGCTGCGCCGCGGCTCGTAGCCTGACGACGGCTCAGCGGTGCTCGAGCAGCTCGCGGAACCCGCCCTGGTGGGCGGAGAGGAGGTCGCGCAGGTCGAGCAGCTCGTCGGAGCTGATCGGGTCTGGGACGGGCGGGATGCCCTCGCTGATGGTGGCCACCTTCTGGCCCTCCTGCTCGATCGGCTCCCCGTCGGTCTGGAAGATGATCTGGAGCAGGTTCTCGTCATTGCACGACGCGCAGGTCACGCGCACCAGGGCACGGTTGCCCTGCTGGGTGATGACCTTGATCCCGCAATCTGCCATGTTGGTGTTGCACACCGCGCAGCGATAGCGCTTGGCCTGGGAGCGGAGCAGTTCAGGCAGATCCATCGGTTTCCAGTATAGACCGGGGTCGCGAGCGATCAAACTCCCGGATAGGCCGGCGCAGGAGCGGCAGGGGTGCCTGGAACTGTGAGTCGCGGCGATGCGTCTGGCGCGTTTCCAGCGGGTCCGCGCCCGGACCTCGGGTAGACTGGCCCGCGCCGCTGGGGAGTGGCCAAGTGGTAAGGCAGCTGACTCTGGATCAGCCAATCAGAGGTTCGAATCCTCTCTCCCCAGTTCGCCTGTGCTATTCGACCCCGCGCG
>DAIUFS010000026.1:0-24525 GCA_036844485.1 Candidatus Dormiibacterota bacterium
GCGCACCGGCGCGCCGCCGCCGTTGAGGTCAGCCGCAGGTGAAGGTGGGCTTGTTGAAGGACACCACGGCCTGGGTTCTATCCTCCTCCCGTGAAGGTGGATGTGGGCGACGTGCGGCTCCATGTCGAGGTCGCGGGCCTGGAATGGGTGCCGGATGGGGACACGATGTGCCGGCGTCCCACAGTGGTGGTGCTGCATGGTGGGCCCGGGAGCGATTGCGCGGGAGCGAAGGAGCGCTTCGGGTTCCTGTCGGAGATCGCCCAGGTCGTCTTCTACGACCATCGCGGCAACGGCCGCAGCAACGACGGCGATCGTGCCAGGTGGACGCTCGCGCAATGGGGCGACGACGTGGTGGCGCTCTGCCAGGCGCTGGGGATCGAGCGACCCGTCGTGATGGGAACCTCGTTTGGCGGTTTTGTGGCCATGAGCTACGCCACCCGCCAACCGGAGCATCCCGGAGCCCTCGGGCTCATCGTCACCGCCGCGCGCAAGGCTCCGCTCGACGAGATCGTCGAGGGGTTCCGCAGGCTGGGAGGGGATGACGTCGCCGAGCTGGTGCGCTCCGACATGCAGAACAGCACGCCCGAGACGAGCGACCGATACCTCCGCGAAGCCCTGCCCCTGATGAGCCGGCACCCCAATGCCGCCGCCCTGGTGGAGCGCGACCTCCGCCGCACCGTGCAGAAACGCGATGTGGAGATCCACTTCAGCAACGGTGAGATCAACACCCTGGACTTCCGCGCGGACCTCACGCGCATCACCTGTCCGACGCTGGTTCTCAGCGGCAAGCTGGACCCGCTCTGCCCGCCCAGCTGCCTCGATGAGATCGTCGAGGCGCTACCGGACGGGCTCGCCGAGCCCCACATGATCCCCGGTGCTGGCCACCTCGTGTTTCACGATGCCCGGGGCGAGTGCGAGCGCATCCTCCGGGACTTCGTTCTCCGTCATTCACCCGTGTGACGGCGAGAGCGTATCGGCCGTTTCTACGAGGAAGTCCGCCGCATCCCGATACAAACGGACTCGGGGTGGCGTCACTGCCGCGAGCGATCTGCGGATGCGTCCGGCTCGCGGAGGCGACGATGTCGCTGGGCACCGATCTCGTGTCGTAGGGACACACGATCGTGGCCGGCATCGACGCGAGCGGGCGGTCTGCGAGCTATGGCAGGGCTGCGTCGACGAGACCCTCGACGGTGCGCCGCTACCTGAGCTCCCCCCGCCCTGGGAGCCGTGATCGCTGCCTCTCAATCGGGGAGGTAGCCGGTGGCCCCGTCGAGCCGCTCGCGAAGCAGGTCGGCATGGCCGGCGTGGCGCGCCGTCTCCTCGATCATGTGGGTGAGCACCCAGCGCAGCGGCCCGTCGTGGCGCTTGCCGGGGACGTCGAGCGACTCCGCGGAGGTGATCACCGCGTTCGCCTCGGCGCATGCCGCCTGGTACTCGCGCAGGGTGGCATCGACGGTCGCGTCGGTGGGGACCCGGAAGTCGGCGCCGTCGGCTGCCGGATCGTAGTAGTTGGCGACGTCCTCGCCCGCCCAGCGGTCGCGGAACCACCAGCGCTCCACGTCGGTGAGGTGGCGGACGATGCCGAGCAGCGTCAGCCCCGAGGGCGTGGCCACATCGCGCTGCGCGGCAACGTCGATCCCCTCGACCTTCCAACGGATCACCGCGCGCATCAGCTCGAGGGAGGCGAGCAACGAGGTGCGCTCGTCGGTCGGGTACGGCGGGTGTTGCGCAGAGGTCATGTGTCGGGTCGTTATAGCAGCTGGGTATCGCCGCCGCGTGTCGACGTTCGTCCCGCGACCGCCTCCGTCACGCCATCAGATCTCGCCGGTCGTACACCACGATCGCGAGACCGAGCAGAACGATCGGGCAGGCGATGAGAAGCAGCATCCCGGACCAGGCCACCCCGTCTGTGAGCACGCCCGGGCCGCCGTCCCAGTGGAATGGCGATACAGCATTGGCGAAGCCGGTCAGCGCCGGCACCACCGAACCGACCACATTGAGCACGTACATCGCCACCGCGAGAGCAGCAGCGACACCACCACCGAGGCTGGGGGACGCGGTCGCGGATGCCACGACGAACGCGACCATTCCAAAGCCGGCCCCGAGCAGTGCCACCGCAACCAATGCTGCCGCCAGGCGGCCGAGACTCACTGTGAGGCCCTGCGACGGGCCGATGAGTGTGACCGCCAGCCAGACGGCAGCCACGATCGCCCCTAGAGGCACCAGCGCACCGACAGCCTTTTCGATGACCAGCCTGCGCCGGCGCAGCGGCGTCGACAGGATCAGATCGATGGTGCCGTCCTTCTCCTCGGCAGCCAGGGCACGGGAGCCCGCCAGCACGCCCATGACCAGCAGCAACACAGGCACAAGAAGGCCGAAGAGCTCGGTCCCGAGATATCCGGCCGGAGAGAGGTAGCTGACACCGTTTCCGAGAAACGCGTTCCGCAACGCGGCGGGCAGGGAATTGAGCAGCTGCTGGATGCCGGCGCCACTGGCGTGGATGGAGGGATAGAACGAGATGTACGTCACCGACAGCAGGATGGCGCCGGCGCTCCAGGCAATCAGCGCGCGCCAGTGGTCCGCGAGCTCGCGACGCAGGACGTCAGCGCCCATCCCCGCCCTCCGCTCGATAGTAGTCCTGGAACACCTCGTCGAGGTCGACCTCGGCATTGTGGATGTCATGCACGCGGAAGCGCGCCGCGGTCTTCACAACGGTGTCGAGGTCACCGGTGACCGTGAGCGTCACCGCATTGTCCGTCGCGCTGACCTGCGAGACGCCGGGGAGGTGCTCGAATACGCTCGGTTCGACGGGCTCGAGGAACTGGATGGTGATGACGTGGCGGCCCTGCTGGGCGAGGTCACTGACGTTCAGCACCGCCACCAGCCTGCCGTGACGCAGGATCCCGGCGCGGTCGCAGAGGCGCGCCACCTCGGGGAGGTCGTGCGACGACACGAACACGGTGGCCCCACGGTCACGCGCCTCGCGAATCAGGTCGTGCACGTTCCGCTGCATGAGCGGATCGAGTGTCACCGTCGGCTCGTCGAGGATTAGCACTTCGGGGTCGTGCATCAGCGCCTGGATCACCCCGACCTTCTGGCGCTGTCCGTGGGACATCGCACCGCAGCGCTGGCCGAGATCGCACTCCATCCGCGAGGCGAGCTCCGCGATGCGCGTGGCCGGTACGCCGCCGCGCAGCCGGCCCAGGTAGCTGAGCAGCTGACGCGCCGTCAGGTGCGGATACAGGCGCAGGTCGCCAGGCAGGTATCCGGTACGCTGACGCACCGCCACGCTGTCGGTGTGGCTGTCCAAGCCGAGGACCGTGGCTCTACCCCCGGTGGGCCGGATGAGGTCGAGCAGGCAGCGGATGGTTGTCGTCTTGCCGGCGCCGTTGCTTCCCAGGTAGCCGAAGATCTCGCCGGTCCGCACCTCGAGCTGAAGCTCGTCGAGAGCCCGCTTCGCGCCGTAGTCCTTGGTCAGCGCATCGCAGAGGATCGCGATGTCGTTGCCCATCCCTCGATCGTATGCCGCGGCCTGTGACTCATGCGGCACAATCGCCTCAATGTCCACCGCACGGATCGACGCCTTCATCGCTGCGCTCCCCGAGTGGCAGCGAGAGAACATGACGGGCTTTCGCCGAGCCGTCCACTGCATCGCTCCCGCGGTGGAAGAGGGGTGGAAGTGGGACGTGCCGGTGTTTCTCGTCAACGGTCGCATGGTCTGCGCGATGTCCGCGTTCGCGAAGCACACCAAGTACAACTTCTTCGATGGCGCCGCCCTCGCGGATCCCGACCACCTGTTCAACAGCGGCTTGGAATCGAAGAGGTCGCGCTCCATCAACCTCGCCGAGGGCGAATCGCTGGACGCCGGTCAGCTGGACCGTCTGCTCACCGACGCATTCGCCACATCCCGCAGACGGTGAGTGCGATGATCTCCACGTGCCAGTGCTCGTCGCCATTGCCGTGTTCGTGGTCCTCGCATTCGGCGTGGGCGGCGTCGTCTTCGGCCTCTTCGGCTGGAGGGTGGCGGGGGACGTCAGGCGACGAGAGCGAGAGGGCACTGACCCTGAGAGCCTGAATTGGCGCTCGCGCTATTACCGCGGTTATCCCCGCGACTGAAGCCGCGTCGGTGGCGTCCAACTGCCCTGTGACATTTCGGCGGTCTCCACCAGCACAATAGTCTTAGGCGTCCGGCATCCAATCGAAGCGGGTCATCCGCCACACGTCATCGATCCCGGTTTCATTGGGTGCCTGAACGCGTTTCGTCCGGTGACCCACCACGGTGAACCCGAGCCTGCGGGGCACGCCCTGACTAGCGTGATTTGCACGATCGCAGTGGATCTCGACCAGCTCAATCTCTGGGAATGAAAACGCCACCGACATGAGCATCGCGGTCGCGCGGGCGGCATACCCTCTACGCAGGTGCGCAGCGTGTACCCAGTAGCCAATCTCGAGCGCTTGGCAACCGCACTTGAGTCGGTTGAGGACATTTCGGATCCAGTGGCGCTGGCGCCCAAGCCTTAGGTGAGGGCAACAAACGCACGGCGCTGCTCCTCGCTCGGTCGGTTCTCGACCACAACGGGGTGGATGGGTCGCAGTTTCTATCCAGCTACGATGAGGACCTCGCCGATCGGCTCGTGAAGGCTGCGTCAGGGCTCGACGATGAACGCGATGTATTGGATCTGGTTAGCAGTCGCAGGCGACCGCCGCGGCACCGGATGCTGAGCCAGGTCAGAGCTGTGTCCCCTGACAGCCACCCCCGTGCGTCTACATCAGGTCGTCCGCGAGCAGGTCCATGAGAAGACCGTCGTGCCAGGTGCCGTCGCGACCGCGTTCGTACTTGCGCATCACGCCGACCGGTCGGAATCCGACGCTCGCGTAGGAGCGGATGGCCTTGTGGTTGTGCGCCGCGGGGTCGATCGTCAGCCGGTGGTGGCCGCGGTCGGTGATGAGATGCCGCGACAGGACGCGGATGGAGTCGGCGCCGAGTCCGCGCCCGTGCCAATCCGGGTGCAGGAAGATGTCGAGGGACGCATGCCGATACTCGGGCTCGTTCTCCTCCAGGTAGGTGATCGCACCGATCACCTGTGCATCCGCCTCGATCGCGATGACCACGGTGCCGTCGTCGCAGCCGATCAATTCGCGCTGGACGCGGTCGATATCCCACGTCCCCCACCACTGCGCCACGCCGTCGTCGGCGAGGATCTCGGTGAGGCGGGCGCCGTCAGCAGAGACGGCCGGGCGCAGCCGCACCCGGCCGCCGGCCAGCGTGGGGATCCTCGGGTCGCTCATCGCTGTCTTCTCCGCTTCTTCGCCACATCGGTACAGCGTGATTTCCGACGCTGGCGTAGGATCGCTGTCATGAGACATCAGCATGGCTGACCGCGGGGTCCGCTTCCGGCCCGGGATGGTGGTCAGCCCCGGTGAGTACCGCAACGTCGAGACTGGCGCGACCCGGTATTTCGACGGCAGCTCGCCCATCCCGGGCGGGGTCAACTCCGCGGCGTGGGAGCAGATCTCTGATCACCACCACCCCAACAGCGGGCGCGGACATCCTGCCGTGCGCAGCGAGCCCGACCGGCCTTCCTCCGCCGGGGTACGCTTTGCCGCGGGCACCGTGGTCCCCTCCGGTGAGTACCGCAACGTCGAGACCGGCGCGGTGCGCTATTTCGACGGCAACAGCCCGCTTCCGGGCGGCGCCAACGCGGCGAGCTGGCAGCAGGTGTCCGACCACCATCATCCCGAGCACGCTCGCGGCAGCGCCGGTCGGCGCAGTGAGCCGGGCTCTCCGTCATCGACGGGGGTGCGCTTCACCGCCGGCACCATTGTCAGCGCCGGTGAGTACCGCAACACCGAGACCGGGGCGGTCCACTACTTCGATGGCAACACGCCGCTTCCGGGCGGCGCCAACTCGGCGAGCTGGCAGCAGATCTCCGATCACTTCCACTCGCCCGCGGAGCGTTGACCGCCGCGCTCGCCGCGCCGTCGCCACTGCGCGACGGAGACGTGACCCTGCTACCTTTGGACGCCGAGGTGCCGGCGCTGCTGGTGGCGGCCTCCCACGACCACGAGATCACCCGCTGGACCCAGGTGCCCGCGGGGATGACCCTGCTCGACGCCGGGTTGGTCACGGCGGGTTGGGCCAGCAGTGCCAGCGTCGTGCGGTTCCAGGTCGCCCTGCCGGACGACTCGCGGGTGGGGATGGTGACCGTCTGGATCAACAACGACGGCGAGGCCGAGGTGGGCTACTGGCTTCTCCAGTCGGGGCGCGGCCGCGGGGTGGCGCGGCGGGCAGTCCGGATGCTCTGTGACTGGACCTTCGCGACCTCGGACCTCGAGCGCCTGCAGCTGACCACCATGCTCGGCAACACGTCGTCCGACAAGGTCGCTGCGGCGTGTGGATTCCATCCCGCGGGAGCGGTGGTCCGCGACGTCAAGGGCGCGCCGCAGACGATGCGGCTGTGGGTGCGCACCCGTGGCGGCGCGATCGATCCGACTCAGCGCGAGGCGAGCGGGACGTAGTCTCGAGGGCTCGGCCCGACGTACTCACTGTCGGGCCGGATGAGGCGGTTGTCCTGGTGCTGCTCCATGATGTTGGCGGTCCAGCCCGCCATGCGCGACAGGGCGAAGATGGGCGTGAACAGCCGCTGCGGGATGCCCAGGGAGGTGTACACGGACCCCGAATATAGATCGACGTTGGGATACAGCCCCTTGGTCTCGTGCACCGCCTTCTCGACTGCGCGGGTCAGCTCGTACCAGCGCGGCTCACCATGGCGTTCGCCGAGCCTCTTGCTGTAGCGACGGAGGATGGTGGCGCGCGGATCCTCGGTGCGATAGACGCGGTGGCCGAACCCCATGATGCGCTTCTTGGCGGCGAGCATCGTCTCGACGTGGGCACGGGTTGCGGCCACAGCGGGAAGCTCGCGGAGCAGCTCCATGACCCGCTCGTTGGCGCCCCCGTGCAGCGGTCCCTTCAGGGTGCCGATGGCGCTGACCACGGCGGAGTGCATGTCGCTGAGGGTGGCCGCAGTGACCCGGGCGGCGAAGGTCGACGCGTTCATGCCATGTTCGGCATGAAGGATGAGGCACACGTCGAACGCGCGCACGTCCTCCTCGTCGGGTTCCTCGCCATGGAGCAGGTGAAGGAAGTTCCAGGCCAGGCTGTGCTCCGGATCTGCGGTCACCGGGGCGGTGCCGGTGCGGATGCGTTCGCTGGTCGCCACCAGCGCGGGAGTCTGGGCGACCAGGCGCGTCGCCTTGGTGCGGTTCGCCGCCTCGCTGTTGTCGGCGACGTCGGGATCGGCCATGCCCAGCATCGACACCTGGGTGCGCAGCAGGTCCATGGCGTCCGCGGTCTCGGGCGCGTCGGCGGCCACGTCCCACACCGCCGGTCGCGGTTCGAGGTTGGCCGCCAGATCGTCGCGCAGTCCCTGCAGCTGCTGCGAGGTGGGCAGCTCGCCGTGCCAGAGCAGCCAGCACGTCTCCTCGAACGTGGAGTGCTCGGCAAGGTCGACGATGTCGTAGCCGGCGTAGAGCAGCTTGCCGGTATGGCCGTCGATGTCGCAGAGGGCGCTTCGCCCCGCGACGATGCCCTCGAGGCCGCCCTTGGGGGTGGCGCGGACCGCTGCCATCAGCGCGGCACCACCTCGAACGTCCAGGATTCGCCCCCGCACTGCGGGCATGCGTTGGGCCGGCGCAGCCCGACCACCGTCGTGGCACACCAGTCGCACGTCCAGTGGGTGTGGCGGACGTGGCGGAGGAGGTCGGCGCGGGTGAGGATTCCCACCAGCCGGCCGTCGCGGACCACGGGCAGCCGCCGGATCCGTCGGGTCAGCATCGCTTCGGCCGCGGAGTCGAGCGTGGCGGCTTCGTCGGTGGTGATGACGTCGCGGGTCATCACGTCGTCGACGGTGACGCCGCGCTTGCCGAGCACGTCGGACTCGGCGACGATGCCGAGGATGTGATGCTCGCCGTCCACGACAGGGACGCCGGTGATACGGCTGTCGACGATCAGTTGCACGGCGTCGTCGATGCTGTCGCCGGAGTGCACGACGAGCACGTTGGCGACCATCACCTCGGCGACGGTTATGGCGGCGGGGTCGCTGCCGGTCGCCTCCTTATCCGACATACGGCGCTGAGTGTAGTGTGGGCCTCGCGGCCCACCGCCCTCCCGCTCATCAGCCGCGTTCGGGTACGCCGAGGGGTGCGGGGCCGTGGGGCCTTTGCCCCATGGCGGATTCCGCCCGGACGCGGCATAATCGCTTCAGACGTGTTTGACGAGAACGGGGGGGTTGATACGATTGCCTGGTAGGAATCGCCTCCTCGCGCCGGCGTGAAGCTGCCTCCCAGGGCCTGGCCTGGGGTGGATGAGGTCCACGTCTGGCAGGCCGAGCTGGACCTTGGTGACGACGAGCTCGGCGACCTGCGCGCGCACCTCTCTCTGGACGAGCGCGACAGCGCCGGCCGCTACCGCGACGCCCGTGAACGGGCGCGTTTCATGGCCGCGCGCGGATGGTTGCGCCAGCTGATGGGCAGCTATCTCGGGGCCACCCCGCGCGCAGTGGTGGTGGTGGAGGACGAGGTTGGCAGGCCTCGACTTGCCGGGCCGATGGGGGACAGGCTCCAGTTCAGCATGTCTCGCTCGGAGAGCATCGCCATCTACGCCGTCGCACGGGATCGCAGGGTCGGTGTCGATGTCGAGCGCATACGCGACGGCGTTCCCGTGGAGACGGTGGCGCGTCGCTTTTTCTCCGAGACGGAGCGACAGAGATTGGCGGCTCTGCCGCCCGGTCTGCAGGTGCGCGCCTTCTTCGACTGCTGGACCCGAAAGAGGGCGTCCCTCAAGGCGATCGGCGTGGGACTGAGCAGCGTGGATCAATCCACCGCAGACACAGCCACCTGGTCGCTGCACACAGTCGACGCCGGCAGGGCTTTTGCCGCGGCGCTGGCGGTCGCCGGCCCGTGCGATGTCCCCGCCGCGGCGGCGGTGTCTCTGAACCGGAGCTCGCGCGCCGCGCCAAGCTCGGCCGGGCTGACGCGAGCCGGCACCCGCCCTGCGACGTGGCCCGACAGCCCCCCTGCACCGCGCCGTACGCTATCGCCCGACACCCGCACCGCTCAGGAAAAGGCGCCCATGACCGACCAGCCCCAGGCGTCCCGCACCCTCGTGCCCGACCCGATTCCCCTCTTGCCTCGCGGGGAGGTGCTCTTCGTGGGGCTCCCGCTGGCGGCGGTGATCATGGAGGGGCTGGCCCCGATGCTGGGGCACGGCAGCATGGTGGTGCGCGACCGCGACCGCGGCGCCGTGGCTCTGGTGCGTGACGGTGCTCTGGTCGAGGTGCACGCATTCAGCGGGACCACGTCGCGCAGTGACGACGGAGTGCTCGCCGAGGTCCAGGGCTGGCCCGAGGCGACTGTCTCTGCGCACCGCCTCGGGCCGCTGCTCGTCGACGTCTGCGAGGCCTTGCTGCGCGGCGAGACCATATACAGCGACCTGCGCCTGGAGTGGGTGGAGTGGCCGGCGCTGCTCGCCGACTTCAAGCGCCGCGGAGGCGCCTACGCGGTGGAGATCTTCACCCCGGCCGGGCGGGGGGTGACCTGTGTGGCCGTGGGCCAGCAGGCACTGTCCTACACAGACATCCATCCCTCGCTCGAGGATCCCGCACTGCTCGAAGCGATGGCCTCGAATCGCGACGGAAGCATCCGCGTCCGCCGCCTCAACGCGGCCGCCTTCGCGGCCACCGCGAGGGCCGCCAGCGGCGTGGAGGCGGCGCCCGCGGGGGAGCCGATGCCCTCGAGGTCGCCGAGCGGAGGCGGCAACGGCAATGGCAACGGCGCGGCGCATGCGGACCAGCGCCCGCCCGACCCGGCCCCGCGAGAGGGATTCGTTCCGGCGCAAGCGGCCGCTCCCTCTCCCGGCGAGCCCGGAGCACCGCTTGTGGCGGACGACGTCCTCCCCGACCTCACCTGGGTGGCGCCCTGGCAGACGCCATGGCGCGACGAGTCGGCGGCGGAGCGTGCGCCGGGACCGGCCGTGGGAGCCAGCCCCTCCGATGTGGCTGCCCTGTCCGTCGGCGACATGCTCAACGACCTTCGCTCCATCGCCCAACGCCGCCTGCAGCTGTCGGCGTCTCGGGTGGAGACGGTCCTGGACGAGGCGGCGCGCGAGCAGCGGACGCTGGATTCGGTGCTCGAGGAGATTCGCGCCATGAGCATCCGTGGGGTCATGCCGTCGACCGTGGATGCCATGGTCGCTGAGATGAAGATCGCCGCTGCGGAGCACCGCTCCGTCTGACGGCCGGCCACGGCTACGCGGGGGTGAAGTGCTCCTGCAGATGGCGAGCGTAGAAGTCCTCCCAGGCACCGCTCTGCGGCGCGCTGGTGTACTCCCTGTCGAGCTTGACGAGCAGGTAGACCAGCTCGCTGCGCACCGGCGTCACCCCTAGATGCTCCGGCAGCTCGGAGAGGTCGATCAGCCAATCGGCGTACCACGACGCCCAGTCGTCGTCGTCGCCGTCCACGATGCGGAACACGCGGTGATGCGTCTCCGAGGCCTCGTGTAGCAGCTCGCAAATCTGGGTCAGCGTGTCATCCATCCCAGCCCCTCGGTTCGCGGTCGCGAAGGCGGATCCGGTCGGGGGGACTGTAGTCCCCGCGGGCGCATCATGACGTCAGGCGATCGAGCATCGCCATCGCAATCTGCGCGAACGCAGCCTGCAGCTCCTCATCGATGGCCTGGAGCTGCCCTGGCAACGCGGTCACCCGCGCTTCCGCGGCGGGACGGCTGTCGACGAAGCGCAGCCGCAGCGCGGTCGGGGGATGGGTGGCATCGACCCGGTCACCTCGCAGCGCCGCCGCCCGGCGCACGCGCTCCAGCTCGCGGTGCGGGACCCCCGCGATGGCGCGGCGGCTGGCGGCGAACAGGTCCTCATCGTCATTCCGCACCGCCAGGCGCAGCCCATAGTTGACGTAGTCTTGGAGAAGGGTCTTTTCCAAATAGCTCCGCACTGCCGCGCTCGAGGCGGTCCGAATCGCGATGTCGTCAGCCACGTACTCATTGCGCCGATTCGCCGGATAGAGCACACGAGTCTTGGCGGTGCGGATCGCTCGGGCGAGAGCGGTGCTGGTGCCCTGGAAGGCGCGAAACGTCGCCTCTCGCTGCGCGTATCTGTCGAGTGAGTGCCTGGTCCGCGCGTCGGGGAGCTCGAGGAGCCCGGGAGGGGCGGCGTCGAGATCCACGGGCGGGGCATCATCCCTGGTGTTCACGGTCGCGACGGCGTCGCCGGCGGCCAGGGGACGCAACGGATCGCCGTCGGCGTCGTGGGCGATCTGGTGAGCGAGGAGGGCCACCCGTTCAGCGTCGTCGAGGGCTGTCCACAGCGGCACACCGAGGCAGAGAACGCGCTGGCGGCCGGCCCCGATGACGCCGTAGTCCGCGTGAAACGAGTCGTCAAGAACCACCAGCGCGGGTGGTGATACCCCGACCTCGGCGGCCACCCGGCTGATCATCTCGAACAGGTGGGGGGCGGACGCCCGCGTGACGGTGATCGCATCCGAACCGACGGCGCCCCCACGGGGACGCACCGCCGCCGCGATGCCGAGACACGCGATCGGGATGATCACGCGCGCAGGTCCGCTATCGAGGATCGCGTCCGCCACCGCCGCAGCCACCAGCGCGGCCGCAGGGACACCGGCCAGCATCGCGTAGACCGCGGCCATCAGGCGCCTGGCGACACCCCCGCGCCGCACCCCTCCGGGAGGGTCGCCGGAAACCTGGTCGCAGAGGGCGATGGCGCGCGCCTCGTCGCCGGTCCGCTTCCGCAGGCTGCGCGTCGATAGCGGTGGTGCGGACGGCACCACGTTCCAGTCGCAGTGCTCGCACCAGGTCGGCCACCCGGGATCGACCGGGAGCGCGGCGCCGCATCGCGGACAGCGCGCCTGTCTCTGCCCTGCGCTGACCGAGGTATGCACCTCAGCGGTCCGGCGGACAGACGACCACCCGCTGTCTGGTGCGCCTCGCGAGGATGTGGGTCTGACTGCAGGCCACCTCACGAGTCTGCCGCATACCCTCACCCAACGGCAGCACCCAGGCCGCGCACCAGCTCGGTCAATGTCCGGTCGGCGTACCAGGGCCGCAGGCGCACGATCGTCGGCGGCTTTCCCCGATACAGCACGACACCTGTGCCGTCGGGCAGCTGGCGGAGGGCGTCAGGAGAGGCCATCTGGTCCTGGCGCAGCGAATAGGAGCGTGACGCTCTCCCGTCGTTGTGGCTCACCTGCACGTCCGTATACTCGCCGCGCCCGACCAGCTTGGCGATGACCTCGCTCGTCTCCGGGTCGCTCATGCCCGGAAGCACCATCTTGCAGCCGTGGTTGTTGAGGATGGAGTTGGCGCGGTCGGCACCGTAGCGTGCTCGCAACTGTGAGAAGTCCTGGATGATCGACATCAGGACGATGCCCCGGCCGGCGCCCTGCGATGCCAACGACGGCAGCTCCTCGATGGGCACGACATTGGCCAGCTCGTCGAGAAAGAGGCCTAGCTCGGGATGAAGCCTGCCACGTGGTTGTCGCGCCGCCATCCCGTAGGCGCGCGTGATCACAGTCATCAGGATGCCGACGAAGAGTGAGGCGATGCGCTCCGGCGACTGTCGCGGCGTGCACAGGTAGAGGGTGCCGCGGTCGCGCAGGAAGCGGTCCGGATCGAAGCGCGACGTCATCGCGGAAGCCGCCACGGCGCGCTCGTTGAAGACGCTGAAGATGCGCATCACCGTGGAGAACACCGTGCCGCGCTCCTTCTCCGGCCGCTGGTCGATGGAGCTGAGCATGGCGATGGCGCGCTGCGGGTCGGCGTCTCGCGCAGGCTGCGAGGCAGACAGGTCGGCGAGCAACGCCATGGGCGTGTCGAGATCGAAGCAGTGGATCCAGTCGCGGACATCGACGATGCTGCGGTCGCTCACGGCGGCGGTGTACAGGAGCGGGGCGATCAACAACTTGCCGGACTCCGCCCAGTGCGCCCAGTCGTTGTCGCCGCGTCCGCCGCCCTGTTGCAGGCCGGCGCACAACCATGCAGCCACTGTCCATGCGACATCGAGGACCTGGCAGCCCGCCAGCGGGGACCAGGTCACGGTGTCGGCGCGGTCGCCGATCTCACCGGTGGGGTCGTAGACGAAGACCGGTCCGCCACAACGCCGGTGCGCGGCGGTGAGGTCGACCAGCTCGCTCTTGGTGGACGTGACGATCGCCGGTCCGGCCCACTCCAGCAGGTTGGGCACCACCAATCCCGACGTCTTGCCGCTGCGCGTGGGACCGATCACCAGCACCGAGGTCTCCGCCTCCGTGGCGATGAGGTGAGCGCCACGCCGACCCAGAACCAGCGAGCCGGGACGCGCGCGCCGCACCTGGAGTGGTCGCAGGTCGCGCCACGTCGCCCATCGCGAGGTCCGCTGCAGCCGCCCGGGCACGAGCATCCGGGTGGCGCCGATGCCCGGGATGCCACCCGCCCATGTCAGCAGACCTGCTGCGACGACCGCGACCAGCGCAGCCGCCGCGACGGCGATGAACCCGACGAACAACCACACGTGCGCCGGCTGCACCGCACCGACAAGATGCCACCACACGATGGCGTTGCCGTCGGCGTGGTAGAGGGTGATCAGCCGCACCGGGTTGATGAAGTCGAGCGGGGAGACAATCGGATGACCTCCCGACACGATCGCCGCCCCGGTCAGCAGCAGCCAGGGCACCAGCCAGGTGATCACCACGAAGCAGAGGAGGAACAGGTCCGCGCGGCGTGAGCGGGCGCGTGGGACACCCCTGTCGTTCACCGGCGAAAGCTATGTGTCCGGCAGGGACGCGGCGGGGACAAAGGTACGATCGCCGCCATGCGGCTCGGGGTCCTGGGGCCCAGCACTTGAAGCGCCATCAGCCGGGCCTACCCCCGGCAGGACTCGAACCTGCGAATACCACTTTAGGAAAGTGGTGCCTTATCCACTTGGCGACGGGGGCCAGCCGAACTCATCTTACCGGCAGGTTCGAGTCCTGCCAGGCGTACCACTGGTCAGCGCGCGGGTCGCCGACCAGCGGTTGCATCCCCCTGGCGATCCTGTCAGGACTTTGTGGCGTTCCAGGAACCGGTTCCACGCCCGGCCGGAACCTGATAGCTGCCGGACATGGTGTTGCCGGAGACCGTGCCCGAATAGGTGACCCCGCCCACGTAGCCGAAGGTGATGGCGGTGTCCGTGGCGCTCCCACTGATGCTGTGGCTGCCGGGGGGATTCGAGATTTGGAGGGTGCCGCTCAGGGCCGACCCCGACTGCGTCCACGTGAGGGTGAAGGTGCCTGTGAAGGGGCCGCTGTACTGCCCCGTCCAGGTCCCCGAGAGCGCACCCGCCGGCGCTGTCGTGGCAGCGGGTGGCGGAGTCGGAGTGGCAACGACGGCGGCCCTCGTCGCCGTGGGAGGTGAGGTGGTGGGTGACGTCGAAGCTCCGCACGCAGAGAGCAGTGCGATCCCCGACACAGCCGATACCGCCAGCAGGCTTCGTACCATCTGAGTTCTCCTGTGACATACGTTTCTGACGAACATGACTAGTACTTCAAGACGTTGTCGTGGCCGATCTCATCGGCCGCCACCGCTTCGGCATCGCTGCCGGGGCCGGCGCCGGCGAGGAAGCGAATCAGCGTCTGGGGCTCGGTGAACGTGATGCTGGTGGCCGAGCTCAGGTGCAGCGCGGTCCCCCGCAACCCCGGGGGGTTGCGCATCCTCCGACATCCAGACCCGGACCACGAATGTCTCCATGGCCGGAGAGGCTAGGCGGTCGTTTTTGAGTGGCCTTAAGGCCGGCTGAAGGTGGTCGGCAGTGGGCCAGGACTGTGCGGCCCAGGACGCCCGGGTGGGAAGGGAGCGGGCTCCACGCCGAGCTCGTCCATCACCCGCCGGTAATTCAGGTAATGCCGATGGGCCTCGCCGTGCCGACCGGCGTCGGCGAGCGTGCCGACCAGGCCGAGATTGGCCTGCTCGTCATAGCGGTCGACCTGCAGGATGCGCAGGAAATAGGCCGCCGCCACGTCCGAGTCGTCTCTCGACGCTGCGGCGAGCGCCAGCGCGCGCGCAACGGCGACGTAGGTCGCCCGCGCCTCTTCTCGCGCGGGCACCGCCCAGTCGTCGTAGAGATTCTCCTCCAGGAAGTCGCCGCTGTACGTGGCCGCCGCTTCCTCGAGAGCAGTTGTCGCACCTCATCTGCTGTGAATTCCAAATGGTCGCCGGTGATCTCCAGGAGCTGGCCGCGACCTCGGAGGCGCTCGATCGGAAACGGGGGGCGGCGTCTGCCGGACAGCACCAGATGCAGTCGCGGCGGGGCGTGGCGGCAGAGGGCTTCGACCAGGCGGGCCGACGGGCTCGCCGCGGCCAGCTCGTGGAGATCGTCGATGACCAGGATGAGGTCGGTGGCGAGCTGCTCGTGAGCACCCCCGCCAGCCGTGCGTCCAATCCCGGCCGGCGGATGTATCCGGCAGGCCGGGGCGGCGGCACGATCTTGGTGACCGGTGTCGGCTCCATCCTCGGAAGAATGGACCACACACGCCCGCGACACCATGCCCAGCTGAGTTCGCCAACGGAGTTCGCCGTGCCGTGCTTCAGTAGAGTCGCCGGATGCCGGCCATGTCCGACGACCACGTCGCGCGCAACCGCGAGCACTGGAACAGCATGGCTGCCGACTATGTCGAGACCGGCCGCAGGAACTGGTCGTCGGAGCCGCAGTGGGGCACGTTCCACATCCCCGAGAGTGAGGCTCACATCCTCCCCGACGTCGACGGCCTCGACGTCATCGAGCTGGGCTGCGGCACCGCCTACGTCGGCGCCTGGCTGGCCCGGCGCGGTGCGCGCGTGGTTGGCATCGACGGCTCGGAGGCGCAGCTCGCCACTGCGCGGACGCTGCAGGCCGAGCACGACCTGCACTTCCCACTGCTCTTCGGCAACGCCGAGGCGGTGCCGTTTGCCGACGCCAGCTTCGACCTCGCCATCAGCGAATACGGCGCCGCCATCTGGTGCGATCCGTACCGCTGGATCCCCGAGGCCGCCCGCCTCCTGCGCCCCGGCGGGCGGCTCATCTTTCTCGGCAACAGCACGCTGTTGATGCTGACGGTGCCCGACACCGATGAGGAGGGAGCGGCGGATGCCACCCTCAAGCGCGACCACTTCGGCATGCACCGCTTCGAATGGCCGGACAGTGACGGGGTGGAGTTCCACCTCGGCCACGGCGACTGGATCCGGCTCCTGCGCGGCTCCGGATTCGACATCGAGGACCTAATCGAGCTCCGTCCGGCACCGTCAGCGACCACGCGCTACCCGCACGTCACGGTCGACTGGGCGCGGCGATGGCCGTCCGAGGAGGTCTGGGTGGCCCGCCGCCGCCCCTGACGGCGGCTGGCCGAGAGAGCCGCTCTACGGGCGACCGCGCATGTAGTAGCCACCGCCGCCGAAGAGGAGGAGGAGCACGACGACGATCAGGAGGACTGTCAGCATTGACGTGGCCCTTTGGCATCCTCACGTCCCGCTGAGGTCGGAACTGAGAATGGGCGCCGCTGGCACCGTAGCACAATTGTGACACTAGCGATGTGGGGTTATGTCCCATGCCACCACTCATGCACACCGCCGGGCGCGCGCTTCATACTGCGCCGGCCGGCGTGAGCACGGGGGAGGAACGATGACCGCACCTGGGGAGCCCGGGACCGCGCCGTCCGCGACCCCGCCCCCAAGGCAGGCCGCAACCAGGCGCAGCCGCTGGCGCAACCCCTTCTTCACGCTGCTCGTCGGGCTCCTGGTCGGCCTCGCCGTCGGCGTCGCCGGCGGCTACCTGATCTTCAACGGCAGGACCGTCGCCATCACCACCACGCCGCAGGCCACGGCCACACCCTCGCCGAGTGCCACCCCTGTGCGGACCTCGACCCCGCTGCCGGCCACGTCGCAGCCGGTGCAGACAGCTGTCTCCGCGCCCCAGGGGGTGGTCGCCTGCCCAGTCACGACGCCGACCGGCCAGCACCCCCTCGGCTCACCCGGGGCTCCCGGGGCCGGGCAGCACGCCACCGCCGGCCTCGACTTCTGCGGTGGCGGCAGCGCCACCATCCCCACCGGCGCCAGCCGCTTCACCACCAGCGCCAACTGGGGGGTGGGCATCGCCAACAGCTGCCCTGTGGGATCCTCCGGACAGGCGGGGATGAACACGGTTCTGACGGTCACCGAGATCATCCCCGGGGGAGGCCAGGGCCCGGACACCGCCACCGAGTCCGGCGACTGGCAGGAGAGCGGCACTGTCCTGATGCCGACGGGCGGCAACTACCAGCTCCGGGTCACCGCGGTGTCCCCGGGCTGCGTCTGGCACATCGCCGTCTACCCAAGCTAGCTGGCACGCCGAGCTCGCTAGACGCGCTGGGTCAGAGTGGGCAGGCCCGCGCCCGAGAGGTCGGCCATGGATGACCGGCCATGGACTGGACGCCATATCTACACCCCTCTCGCGTGGAGACATCGTCGTAGCGCGCCTCGTGCGCCGCTTCCAATACGGCCGCAGTGCGAGCGTTCCGCCGTATAGTCCGGCGGGCCGGTGCAGATTGAAAAAAGCGATTGGAGATTCCGCCGATGACACCTGACGAGATCAAGTCCGCAATCACCGGCTGGTGCAACCAGGGGACCTCGCTGCAGCTCGTCGAGGACCGCTCCGAGCCGGGTGCCGAGTTCGTGCTCGGGCTGCGCTCCGGCGGCCACGGAACAGCCGCCACCGTCCCTGTGGACGTCCGCCTCGACCAGGGCGCCGACCGCCTCACCGTCACCTCGACCTCCACGTCGAGCGCGGCGGCGGATGAGATCCGCTCACTGCTCGACAGCCGGCCGGCCGCCGTCCACGGGGACACGTCGGTGGACGGCACTGTGGTCACCGGTCACGTCTACACCGACGGGTTCAGCAAGCACGCCCTCGTGCACACCGTCGACGAGGTGGCCAAGACGCGCAGCCTGCTCGACGGCCTCGCCACCGCCGGGACGAGCACCGGGGTGACTGGAGCAGAGGCGGCCGCCTCACAGCCCACCCGGACGGAGCCGGCGAGCGCATACGGGACGCCGACGTCGACGCTCCCCGCTCCCAGCTTCGGAAGCCCGAGCCCCGCCGCCGGTGGCTATTCCCCGCTCAGTGGGCAGCCGGCTCAGCAGTCCCATCCAGCGGCCTCGGCGTTCGCCCCCACCCATACGGTGCCGCCGCAGGGCATGCAGGCCTGGGCGGCACCTGATCCCAACGGCGCCGTCGTCGCCACCCTTGGGGGCGGCCTGCCCATCCAGATCACCGAGGTGCGCGGCGCCTGGGCGCACGTGCTCTGCTCCAACGGCTGGACCGGCTGGGTGGATGGCCGCATCATCGGCGTCGCCCACTGACCGGCGCGTCACCCTCACCGCTGCCATGGAGTTGACCGACGTCCTCTACGAGGCTGGGGACGACGCCGTGGCGACGATCACGCTCAACCGCCCGGAGCAGCGCAATCCGCTCGGACCTCAGATGCTGCGAGACCTCATCTCCGCTCTTCGCAGCGCCAGGGACGATGCCGCGGTGCGCGCGGTGGTGCTCACCGGCGCCGGCGACAAGGCGTTCTGCGCGGGCGCCGACCTCTCGACCTTCGCGGCCGATGCCTCCGAGGTGCAGCAGCACCTCGAGCGCGGCGTTTTCGTCGAGCTGTTCCTGGCGTGCGAGCGGCTCGGCAAGCCGCTGATCGGCTGCATCAACGGCCACGCGCTCGCCGGCGGTTTCGGCCTGGCGCTGTGCTGCGATCTGCTGGTGTGCGCCGACACCGCGACCTTCGGGACACCGGAGATCAGGGTCGGCGTGTGGCCGATGATGATCATGTCGATCGTCACCCGCAACCTGGGACGCAAGCGCGCCATGGAGCTGTTCATGACCGGGACGCGCATCGACGCGGCCACGGCGCTGCAATGGGGGTTCGTCAACCGGGTCGTGCCCGGGACGGAGGTGCGGGAACGCGCCCACTCCTGGGCTGCGGAGATCGCCGGTTGGAGCCCGCTGATCATGCACCTGGGACGCGACGCGTTCTACGCCACCGACTCACTCGACTACGAGTCAGCGCTGCGGTATCTGCAGGCACAGCTCACAGTGGTGTCGATGACCGAGGATTTCCGCGAAGGGGTGGCCGCGTTCCTGGAGAAGCGAGCTCCCAACTTCCGCGGCCGCTGATGGCGGACGACCGCACCCTCGACGACCTCGCCGCCGCCCTCGAGGAGCGGCGCGACCGCGCCCGCGGCATGGGTGGCGCGGAGGCGATCGCCAAGCAGCACGGGCGCCACAAGCTCACCGCCCGCGAGCGCATCGAACTGGTCTTCGACGCCGGGACATTCGTGGAGCTCGGAATTCTCGCCCATCAGCACTCGCTGCACGTCGCACAGACCGACCCCGAGCGCACGCCCGCCGACGGGGTGGTCACTGGCGAGGGCCTGATCGACGGACGGCGCGTCTACTGCGCGGCCTACGACTTCACGGTCATGGCCGGGTCGATGGGCATGATCGGGGAGCAGAAGGTGGCCCGCCTGCGCGCCAAGGCGCTGCTCAACCGCCTGCCCATGATCTGGCTGCTCGACTCGGCTGGTGCACGCATCCAGGAAGCCGCTGGCAGCACCTTCGCGGGCAGTGGCGCGCTCTTCTATGAGCAGGTGCAGATGAGTGGGGTAGTGCCGCAGGTGGCGGCCATGCTCGGGCCCTGCGCAGCCGGCACCGCGTACATCCCCGGCCTCGCAGACTTCGTTCCCATGGTCAAGGAGACGAGCAGCATGTCGCTGGGGGGCGCCCGCCTGGTGCGCGCCGCCACCGGTGAGGAGACCACCGACCACGACATGGGCGGCAGCCAGGTGCACTGCTACGTCAGCGGCGTCGGCGATCTCGAGGTCGACGATGACGCCGCGTGCATCGCCGCGGTCCGCGAGTTTCTGTCATTCCTACCGTCGCACAACCGCGATGCGCCACCGCGCAGCGCCACCGAGGACTCGCGCCAGCGCCGCGTCGAGGACTTCGCCAAGCTGGTGCCGGTCTCACCGCGCGCCGCCTACGACATGCGCAAGGTGATCAAGCGCCTTGTCGACGACGGCCACGTCTTCGAGATCAAGCCGACCTGGGCCAGGAACATCATCACCGCGCTGGCGCGCTTTGACGGGCGCAGCTGCGGCATCGTGGCCAGCCAGCCGATGCACAAGGGCGGAGCGCTCGACATCGATGCCGCCGACAAGGCGGCGCGCTTCATCACGCTCTGCGACGCGTTCAACGTCCCGCTGCTCTTCCTTCAGGATGTGCCCGGTTTCATCGTCGGCACCGAGGTGGAGAAGCAGGGCATCATCCGACACGGCGCCAAGATGCTCTACGCGGTCAGCGAGGCCACCGTCCCCAAGGTCACCGTGGTGCTGCGCAAGGCGTATGGCGCGGGGTACTACGTGATGTGCGGCCGCGGCTACGAGCCGGACACGCTGGTCGCCTGGCCGGGGGCGGAGATCTCGGTGATGGGCCCCGAGGGCGCGGTCAACATCATCTTCACCAAGCAGATCGCCGCCGCCGAGGATCCGCAGGCCGAGCGCGCCAAGCTGGTGGAGACGGTGCGCGACACCATCGACCCCTACGTGGCCGCCGGCTGGGCGATGATCGACGACGTCATCGATCCGGCCGAGACCCGCCTGGTCATCTGCAATGCGCTCGACTCGGCCGCCACCAAGCATCGCGACCGTGCCTGGCGCAAGCACGGGGTGCCGCCGGTGTAGGAGACAAGGGCCGACCGTTGTCGTAAGGGGAGTGAGGGCTGGAGGCGAGGGGGTGGAGCATCTCCGCAAGCGAATTCTGCAGTCGGGCGAAGGAGCGGAGAACTCGCCGGTGGCGAGTTCGCAGGGACGCAAACGCCCGCGAAGCCTGAGTGGCGGAGATGCTCCACCCCCTCGCCGTCTTTTACGGGCTACTCGACGACCGCGACGGTCTGCCCCTCTTGGACGATCTCCCCCTCGGCCACGAGGATCTGCGTCACCGTGCCATTGATGGGCGAGGTGATGGGGATCTCCATCTTCATGGACTCGAGGATCATCAGAGTGTCGTCCTCCTCGACCGACTGGCCGACCTCCGTGACGATCTTCCAGAGGTTGCCGACCAGCTCCGCCTTGACCTCGGCCATGCCTCCCTCCTGACGCTCGTTCCCACTCTGGCGGCGCGCATGGTACCCGCGATGACGCAGACCCGTCGCGCGGCGGCAGCGCCAGCGCCCCTGTGCCACGATCAGCGCGTGGGCATCAGCCAGCACGACGTGCTCCGGGTGAGCACCTCTGACAACGTCGGCATCGGCTACGACATCGCGGGCCTGGGCAGCCGCTTCATCGCCCAGCTGCTCGATTCGCTGATCGTCGGGATCATCGCGTTCGTCGCGGTCGCCGCCGTGACCAGCGCCGTGGGCGGGTCCGACTCGCAGAACGCGGGGCTTGCGGCTCTGGCCGCCGGCGGGGTCACGCTCTTCGTGTACGTCGGCTACTTCACCGTCTGCGAGGTGGCCACCGGTGGACGGACCCCCGGCAAGTCCGCCGGCCAGCTGCGCGTCCTCGACCTCTCCGGCGCAGCCCCCACGGCCGGCCAGCTGCTGCTCCGCAACGTGGCGCGCATCGTCGACGTCCTGCTCGGCGTGGGGGTGCTGGTGATGTTCTGGAACAGCCAGTCCCGCCGCATCGGCGATCTTCTGGCAGGAACGGTGGTGGTGCGGGTGCGGCCGTCGGTGTCGTTCGCCGCGGCGGTGGCCCCGCCGCCGGTGCTGCTGCGCACCCCGGACGCGGGCCCGGTCATCGACGGCGTCGACCGCCTCGGCGACCGCGAGCTCAGTGCCATCCGCACCTTCCTGACGCGCCCCGGGCTGGAACCGCCGCTGCGCGCTCGGCTGGCGCTGGACATGACCACGCGGCTGCTCGACCGCATGCAGGTGCCCGCCTCCGCCCCGGAGCGGCAGTGGCCCCCGGAACTGTTCCTGGAGCGCCTCTACCTGCAGCTGCAGGGCCGCGCCCGGTGACCCTCGACAGCTTCGTGGCGGCGCGCCGGGACAGATGGGCGCAGCTCGAGGCCATGCTCAAGCGCAGCCGCCGCGGCCGCTTTCGCGACATCCCCGCCGCCGAGCTCGAGCGCTTCGGCTCGCTGTGCCGGGAGGCGGCCAGCGATCTCGCCATCGCCCGGCGCGACTTCCCCGAGGACAACCTCACCACCTACCTCAATGACCTCTGCGCGCGCGCCCACCCCATGCTCTTCAGATCGCGCCCGGCGCGCCCGCGCGACCTGCTGCGCTGGTTCGCCGTGGGCGTTCCCCGTGCCTTCCGGGAGCGTCGCGCCTACGTGCTCCTCAGCCTCGGCATCATGGCCGCTGCGGCCGTCGCCGGCTGGCTGGCGGTCGAGCTGCGCCCTGACCTGCGCGCCTCGCTGATCCCTCAGTCGGGGTTCGACCAGCTGGCCCGAGGCCAGGTCAGCGCCCTGCCCAACGCCCCCCTGCTGGGCACCGTGATCATCACCAACAACATCAAGGTGGCCGCCGTCTGCTTCCTGGGAGGCGCGCTGTGCGGCCTGCCCACCGCGCTCATCCTCGCCGCCAACGGCTGGATGCTCGGCACCATCGCCGCGGCCGTGCACCAGGGCGGGTATGACCTCGCGTTCTGGTCGCTGATCGTCCCCCACGGTGTGCTGGAGCTGAGCATCATCGTCATCGCCGGTGCCACGGGGCTGTACGTCGGCGACGCCATCCTCCGCCCCGGTCTGCTCAGCCGCGGCGAGGCGTTCACCAGGGCGGCGCAGGGCTCGCTGGGTCTGGCCGCGGGGACGGCCTCGCTGCTCGTCGTCTCGGGGATCCTCGAGGCCTACGTGTCTCCCTTGGCTCTGCCGGCCTCGGTCAAGCTGCTCATCGGAGCCCTCGTCGGCACCGCCCTCTACAGCTGGCTGCTCCTCACCGGCCGCCGGCGCCGCCCCGCAGCGCGCATCCTGCTGGATCGAGCGCAGGTCGGAGCCTCCGCGCCCCCGGCGTAGACTGGAGGGCGAGATGGAGGTCGTCCGCATCACCCCACGCGGCTACTGCCACGGCGTGGTCGAGGCCATCCGCATCGCCAAGCGGGTGGGCAGCGAGCGTGCCGAGGGCGAGCAGGTGACCATGCTCGGCTACCTGGTGCACAACGAGCACGTCACCCGCGAGCTCGAGGAGCACGGGGTCGCCCTCGTCGACGCCCCCGACCGCATGAAGGGGCTCGACGAGATCGAGTCCGGCACGGTGGTCTTCACCGCCCACGGCATCTCCCCGCAGGTCGTCGCCGAGGCCGAGCGCCGCGGCCTCAACGTCGTCGACGCCACCTGCAGCGACGTCACCCGCACCCATGACCTGGTGCGCCGCCTCACCGCTGAGGGCTACCACGTCGTGTACATCGGCAAGCGCGGCCACCCCGAGCCCGCCGGGGCGCTGGGTGTCGCCCCCGACGCCACCACGCTCGTCGAGACCATCGAGGAGGTGGACGGCTTGGAGTTCCCGCCGGGCACGCGGCTGGCGGTCACCTGCCAGACGACGCTGTCGATGTGGGACACCAAGGCGATCATCGACCGGCTCGTCGAGCGCTTTCCGGACATCGCCGTGCACAACGAGATCTGCCTGGCCACCCAGCAGCGGCAGGAGGCGGCGGTGCTCGCCGCCACCGACGTGGACTGCGTGGGGGGGGTGGGCAGCAGCCGCAGCAGCAACAGCCTGCGCCTGGTGCAGGTGGTCGAGGAGCGAGCCGGCAAACCGGCCTTCCTGGTCGACACCGCAGCCGACGTGCGGCACGAGTGGTTCGCCGGGATGCGCAAGATCGGGGTGACCGCGGGGGCGAGCACGCCCACACAGCTGACCCGCCAGGTGATCGCCACCATCGAGGGGCTTCCTGAGACCGCCGCGACCCCCGTCTAACGAGTCGGTCTCGGAGCGTTGCCGCGTCCGTCGCGCGCGTAGGATCGGGTGATGCAGTTCAGCTTTTCCGGCAGGGCGCTCCCCATGACGCTGCGCGTGTGTCGCTCTCTGCTCTGGGTGCAGGCGGCGCTCACCATCCTCGCGGGCGTCTTCGTGGTGCTGGTCACCTCGCTCTTGGGGAACACCGAATCCATCCCCTTCCACGGTGACAATCTCACCGGGAGCGGCGCGGTGGCGCTGGGGGCCGTCTACGTCGCCGCCGGCCTGGCTGTCGCCGTGTTGTCGATCGAAATCGGCCGCCTGGCATCGTGGGCGCGGATCCCGATCGTCGTCCTGCAGGTGCTACTTGGGGCACTCGTACTGGTCCGCTCCTTCGACCTGTCGGTGTCTCTGGTGATCAACCTCGCCCTGTCCGGGGCCATCGTCGCGCTGCTCTTCGCGCCCCTCAGCCGGCGTGCGCTGGTGAGCGCGGGCTAGAGCCGGCGCTCACCAGCGCTTTTTACAGTGGCGGGGCAGATCCCCGCCCCTCGCATGGTCGGAGTGAATCCGACCATGCTCACC
>DAIUFS010000027.1:0-23698 GCA_036844485.1 Candidatus Dormiibacterota bacterium
GCGATTGAAGGCCGCGGGCATGATCTGCGGTCCGACGCGGCCGGTCAGCGGGTTGCGGGTCACCAGGGCATCGCCGCTGAGCAGCACGCCAGGGGTCTCGAAGTGCAGCGCGGCGGTGCCGGGGGTGTGCCCGGGTGCGTGGAGCACGCGCGGCCGTCCCGGCACATCGAGCACCGCACCATCCGTGAAGGACGACAGCTCGCGGATCGGCACGATCCGGTAGGCGCCGCGGCGCAGCAGGGAGAACGTCGTTCGGTAGAGCTCGGGGTGGAGCAGGTGCGACCGCAGCATGCCGTCGTTCTTGCCCGGCTTGGCGCCGCGGGCCTGGGCCGCGTCGGCCTCGTGGATCAGGACGCGCGCCTGCGCCGTGGTCCGCGCGCGCTCCGCGAATCCCGTGTGGTCGGCGTGGGCGTGCGTGAGCAGCACCGCGTCCAGGTCACTGAGACGGCGCCCGAGCCCGCCGATGGTCTGTACCAGGAGGCTCCAGTCGCCGGGAGCTCCGGCGTCGACGAGCACCAGCTTGCCGGCGTCCTCGATGAGGTAGAAGTTGCAGATGCCCCTGCTGAGCCTGTGGACGCCGGCCGCGACTTGCACAGAGATCCTCCTCGATCCACCCTGATCAACCCACTTGCCGTTGCTGGTCGCCGATCTTCTCAATTGTCCGGGCCGACTCAGCGGCGGGAGAGGGACAGTGCCGTCGTCGGGCACGCCAGGAACTACTGATAATGTAGATTCTCACGATCTAGACACCTGGCCAGGTCGCTCTGCCGAGCTCTCTCCGCTCCACGGGGACGCCATTCAGTCAGACGGGCCGGATTCCGAGCCGTGCGCGTGCTCCCGTGTGACCTCACGATGAGGGCCAGGCGCCATCGCGAAGGGAGCATCCGCAGCAGCAAGGAGATCCAGTCGGCGCCGCCGACTTAGCTCCGCAGCGCTCGCGAGGACAGCGACCGAAGCGATGGTGCCTTGCCCCGGCTCAGCCGAAGGCTCAACAACCCCACAAATATCCCGAGCTCATGATAATAACGAGGTGGCTTCCCGCACCCGCCGGCGACCCACGGCCCCTGCGACGAGCCGCGTCACCGCCTGGGCAAAGGAGGTCCCCGGCCCGTCCGACCCCCTCCCCGACCAGGTGCAGCAGTTCCTGGACTGGCTGCGCATCCAGCGCAACCGCCCGCTCACCACGGTGCGCGCGTACCGCCAGGACCTCGCCAAGTTCGTCGCCTTCCTGCGCCGGCGTCCGCTGGCGGGCGATTTCACGGCCGGCGTGGACCGGGCGGTGCTGCGCCGCTACCAGATCGAGCTCGCCGACGTGCTCCCCAACCCCCGGACCCGTGCCCGGGCGCTGGTCGCGCTGCGCCAGTTCCTCTCCTACGCGTACGACGAGGGCTGGAGCGAGGCCGAGCTGAGCCGTCAGGTCAGCGTTCCCCGCTATGTGGTCGGCGATCCTCACCCCGTGGCCACGCAGACTGTGCCGCGCCTGCTCGCCGCCCTCCCCACCGAGACGTTGCGCGATCACCGCGATCGGGCGCTCATCCACCTTCTGGTGAGCACCGGCTGCCGCATCTCCGAGGCCTGTGCGCTGGATCGCGGCGAGGTGCGCGCTGACGGCTTCCGCGTGCTCGGCAAGGGGGGCAAGCACCGCACGGTGTACCTGACCGCGAATGCCCACGCTGCGGTGCAGGACTACCTGCGCTTTCGCGGTCCCGACCCCGCGCCTGCGCTCTTCATCAGCGTCGCCCATGCGGACATGCCCGGCGGCCGCGCCCTCCCCCACAACCGGCTCACCACCGACGGAGCCCGCCATGCGCTGCGGGCGCTGCGCCACCGCTTCAGCGCCGACCCCGCGCTGTTCGCGCTCATCGACGACCTGCGCACGCCGCACGCGGCGCGCCACACCGCGGCGACCACCCTGCTCGAGGCCACCGACGGCGACGTCCGGCTGGTCCAGGAGGTGCTCGGCCACGCCACCCTGGAGACGCTGCGCGTGTACACGGAGATCACCGACAAGCGCAAGCGCGCCGCCTACCAGCGCCTCGGCGACTACCTCGGCGAGGTCGAGACCAGCTCGGCCGGCTGAGGCGCCTCCAGCCAGCCCTGCACCAGCGCGACAAAGTCCTGGGGTCGCTCGAGCTGCGGGATGTGGCCGGTATTGGCCAGAACCCGGAAGCCCCAGTCCGGGCGGAGCGACGCCACCGCCCCCGCCGCCGCGAGGCTGACCAGGTTGTCGTGGTCACCGTGGACGAGGAGTGTGGGCGCCTGCACCCTGCGGATGTGGCTCTCCAGCGTGCGCCGGTGCCAGAGCCACTGCACCAGCGACCGGGTCGCCTGCAGGAAGGCGCGATCGGAGTCGCCCTGCTCGTGACGCCACCTGGTCAGCTCGATCTGGGCCTCGCGGGTCTCGCGCGAGACCCGGGACATGTCGACGGTGGTGAGCTTGAGGACGTCGTCGACGAGGCGCTCGGCACCGCGGCGGCGGGTGTGTCCGCGGATCAGCCAGGGTCCCACGCCCGGGGTGGCCATGACCATGAAGGTGGCGGCGATCATGACGCTGAGCCGCCCGCCTCGCGCCCGCGGCAGCGCGGGATCGACGAGCACCAGGGCGGCGACCCGGTGCGGGCGGCGAGAGGCCTCGACGATGCTGATGAGCCCTCCCATGGAGTTGCCGACAAGAACCACGGGATGCCCGGCGCCGATGTGCTCGGCAACCCGGTCCACCATCTCCTGGTTCTCCGCGATGGTGGGGGCGCGCCCGGCCAGCGGAGTGCGGCCGAAGCCGATCAGGTCCACGGACCAGACGTGGTGGGTGCGGGTCAGCGGCCCGGCGACGTCCCGCCAATCGAGCAGCGAGCCGCCCAGGCCGTGCACGAGAAGCATGGGCGGCCCGTCCCCGCCGTGATCGACGACGTGAACCGGGCCGTTGATGTCGAGGGTGAGATCGGGCACCCCCCGATGCTACCGCCTTGTCCGCCACGGCTCGGCGTCGGGTCAGAGAGAGGGTCGCCAGACGTTGCCGAGGACGCGGACCGGGCCTGCGAAGCCCTCGCTCCAGCAGGCCAGGATCTCGGAGCCGATGGGCGGATGCAGGTCGAGGACCTCGAGCTCCTCGCGGTGGTGCCAGGCGACGTCGTCGAGCACGCCGTCGCGGCCCACGCGCAGCTCGCCTCCAGGGGGCGTGGATGCCGCGAACACCAGGTTGAGGAGATGCCTGCCGCCCGGCTCGATGGCCTCGCAGACGAGCACCAGCCGGCCCACCTCGACGACCAGCCCGGTCTCTTCGAGCAACTCCCGTGCGGCCGCCTCCACCAGGGTCTCGCCGCGCTCCACTCCCCCACCGGGGAGCAGCCAGTGGCGATGGCCGTGCTTGACATGCTCGGCCAGCAGGATGCGGTCGCCGTCGCAGAGGCACACCGCGACCCGGACCCGGACGGCGGCGTCACTCACGGCCGGGATTATCCCCGCCGCGGCGGCCGCTTGACACGAACGGCTGTTCGCTGTACCGTGGGCAGGTGAGAACATCTGTTTGGGGTGAGAGGCGATGATGACCGACTACAGCCGTGCGGTCCGCCGTCCACGACGGCGGCGCTGGCAGCGCGACCCGCGCGTGGTCGCCGCCGGTGTCGCCACCGCCGCGGCCGGGCTGCTCGTCCTGGGTGGAAACGTCTACGGCGGCTTCAACGTCAGCCAGCCGCAACACGTCCGGGTCAGCGCCGGAGACACCCTGTGGACGATCGCCGCCACCCACTACCAGAGCGGCGACGTGCGAGATCACATCGACCAGCTGATCAGCCTCAATCACCTGGCTGGAAGCGCGATCACTCCCGGCGAGGTCCTGCTCCTGCCGGCACCCTGATCCGCACCCGGGCTGGTGCCGGCTCGGGCACGGTTCGCCCGGCGTTGAGCTCGGTCAGCCAGGCCACCGACCCCGAGGGTCGCGGACTGGGTGTGTCGCTGTCTCGGCGCCTGCCACCGCCGCCGCCACCGTCGTCGCCGCCATCCTCCGGCGCCTCGTTGAGCATGCGCAGGAAGACGACGCTGAACGCCGTGAACAGGGCGATCTTGCTGACCAGCGCGATGCACGCCCCCGCGATCTGCTGGTCGGTCAGGACGCTGACGCCGAAGAGCCGCGGTGCCAGTGCATACGTCGGGTACAGCGCGTGCTTGGCCAGCGCCACAGTGATGCCGCCGAAGGTCTGGGGGATGGTGGCCACCAGGATGTAGCCGAGCGTCGCCCACCGGCTCAGCACACGTCGTTGCCCCAGCGGCACCACGATGGGCCACCAGAAGAGCAGAGATGCGGCCAGCAGCGTGAGCTGCTGGAGCGCATACAGCTCCTGGTTGCGCAGGGAGGCGTCGTACGCCGCGGTGAGGTGCCAGCCGAAGAACGCGACGTTGATGGCCAGAATCCCGCAGATGGGATGAACCAGCAGCCGGCCAACCCGCAGCAGGGCACCGGGGAGCCTCACCCTGCACTCAGCGGGAAGGGCGATCAGCAGCAGTGGCGGGATCACGCCCATCACCAGGGTGATCTGGAGGAGGTGCGCGGTCAGAAGGTAGTGCGATGCCAGCGTCTGCAACGGCGACAGCCAGGCCACCGCAAGCAGGAGCGTCGCCGTCCAGCCCGCCGTGCGCCGCCAGACGCCGCGCCGCTCCGCGCGTGCGGCGCGCGCGGAGATGGTCGCGACCGCAGCAGCCGCGATCAGACCCGCCGCGAGCGCGGGATCGATCGGCACCGTCCCGGGGGATGGCAGCACACCCACACCGTAGCGCAGCGGAGGCCGAGAAAGCGAGGGTCTGATCGTGCTTCCGTCTGCTGCCGGGCTGCGCAACCACCGGCTGAAGGGGTACAAAGGGTTCGGCGCGATTAGCGCGGCTCCGCAGCAGCCGGAGTCCGTGTCCACGCATGAGCCATGTCAACCACCCCATACCAATTCTCCCTTCGGACCAGCCGATGTGCAGGTGACGTCCTCGACGAGATCGCCGCGCGCCCTCTGCCGGGCATCGCGGTGGCGGAGCGCGGCACCCATTACCTCGTGCT
Organism: Candidatus Dormiibacterota bacterium; assembly: GCA_036844485.1. Taxonomy (GTDB): domain Bacteria; phylum Chloroflexota; class Dormibacteria; order Aeolococcales; family Aeolococcaceae; genus Aeolococcus. The sequence continues at coordinate 5,039 of DAIUFS010000027.1, forward strand.
CCGACCCCGCCGGCGCTACCGCTATGGCTCCGACATCGCCGTGGGGGCGGCGGTGGTGATCGTCCTCGGCGTCCTCATCGCCGCCGCCTGGAGTCCGGTGTTGGTCGCGCTGCTGCCGCTCGCCGTTCTGCCCGCCATCCCGTTGCTGCTCGAACGCCGCCGTCCCGACCTGGCCCTCAGCGCCGTCGCCGACGACGACGGCGGCACCCGGGTCACCGTCCACGGCGAAGCGTCCGAGGAGCTGGCCGCGGCCGTGGACGCATTCCTCGGGGCCCTTCCTGAGGCGCGCGAGGCGCGCATGGACCACGAGCGATCCGACGCCGTCGCCTCGGCCGGGTAGGTCCTAGCCGATCACCCGGATGACAGCGGTCACCACGCCTTCGATGGCCACATCTCGGGAGTAGATGGGCTCGAGATCTGGATTCTCGGGTTGGAGCCGCACCCGCCGGTTCTCTCGGAAGAACCGCTTGACGGTCACCTCGCCCTCACCGGTCACCTCGTTCTCGATGCGGGCCACCACGATGGTCCCGTTGGCGGGTGCGTCGTGGCGAGGACGGACCAGCACGATGTCGCCATCGTTGATGCCTGCGCCGATCATGCTGTCCCCGTGCACGGTCAGCGCGTAGGCGTCCTCACCGCCGGCGATCTCGGGACCGACGGTGATGTGGTCCTCGACGTTCTCGGCGGCCAGCACCGGGGTGCCGGCCGCGACGCGACCGACCAGGGGAAGACGGAGGACGTTGGATGCCCGGGGCAGCGCAGCCTCCTCGGCGCCCACCACCTCGACGGTCCGGGACTTGGTGGGGTCGCGGCGGATCAGGCCCTTGGTCTCGAGCGCGTTGAGATGGTTCTGCACAGTCGATGATGAGCTCAGCCCGACCGCGTGTCCGATCTCGCGGACCGTCGGTGGGTACGAGTGCTGGCGGGCATGGGTGCGAAGGAACTCGAGGATCTGGCGCTGACGCCCCTCGACCGGCTCTGTCATGTCAACCTCCAAGCCATCTATGGCGGCCGCAATGTACCACGGATTCGTCGACAGCGCAAACGGATGTTCCCATCCGCCCCCGTCGTCCCCGCCGGCGGGCTTTTTCAGCGGTTTTTCAACGGTCCCGTGTCGAACATGTGAACGCCCCGTGCGGGGGGCCGTCGCCACGGCGCCCTGGTCCTACCATGCGAGAGGTCTCGACCACCCCATGACCATGGAATGAAGAACACTACAGCAGCCCCAGCGGAGCAGGACGAAGCCGACCTGGCGGATATGGCCGACCGGACGACACCGACTCGATCGCCCGACCGCGGTCCGCTGCCGATGGTTGCACGCTGCGGTGAGCCCGGCTGCGTCGCCCAACCTGTCGACGCCTGCGGCTACGTGGACAGCCGGGGCGCCCCCTGCCGCACCCAATGGTGCGCGGAGCACGGATCCGAGGTCGGCGGCCATCGCTACTGCCGTCGCCACGCCGGCACCATGGCCGCGCTGGGCAGCAAGGCCAACAACCCCCGAGCGCTCCCCGATGTCGGCCACCGCGGCGCCTCGCTGGTCCGCTGGGTGTACCGCGACCTCGACCCCGCCCTGACCGCCCTGCTGGAGTCGGCAAGCCGGGCCAACGAGCACCTGCTTCGCGACACCGAGGTGACGGTCGGCCGCGCCGAGGATGGCAGCCGCTCCTGGGAGATGAGCTGGAAGCTGGCCTCGCCGTCGGGAATCCGGCTCCGCATCAAGCTCGCGGTCGAAGAGAAGGACGACTCCCTTCTCCTGGTCCGCCTCGGTGACGACGTTCTGGCCAGCGGTGTCCCTCCCTGGATCGAGGCCCGCCGTCTGGGCAGGCAGCTCACTGAAGATGAGGACCGCGAGCAGCGCAGCGGCTTCTACGCCTTCCTCGAGGAATACCTCAGCACCGCCATCCGCCAGGCGTAGCCTCTGCCGCCAGCACCTGGCCGGCAAGAGTTGAGGTGGTGGTGGCGGCGGTGCGCTCCAGGCGCAGCACAGCGGGCTCGTGGCGAAACCAGGTGCGCTGCGCCTTGACATAGCGACGGGTTCGGCGCGCCACGCTGGCGATCGCGTCGTCGACTGTGAGGCTCCCCTCGAGGACCGCGACAGCCTCCCGGTAGCCGATGCCGGCCCGCGCGAGCCGGCCGGGCGCGATTCCCCGATCGAGCTCAGCACGGACCTCGGCGAGGATGGCGCCGCTGGAGAACATCGCATCCGCGCGGGCGGCCAGGGCCTGCTGGTGACACTCGCGGTCCGCGTCGAGAACGACGAGCGCCAGCCTCCTGCCACCCGAGCGCCGCCGCGCCTCGGCCAGCGGCCCGTTCCCGGCACGGAGCACCTCGAGCGCGCGGATCACCCGCCGGGGATTGGCGAGGTCGACGGTGGCGGCCGCCTCCGGGTCGCGCTCGCGCAGCTCCGCCACCAGCCGGCTCAGGCCGGCCGGGGTGGACGCCGCCGTGGTGATCTCCTCCCGCGCTGCGTCGGCCGGGGCGACGCCCCCGAAATCCCAGCCCTCGCGCAGGGCGCGAATGTACTGACCGGTTCCGCCGACGACCACCGGGGGAACCCCCCGCGAGTCGAGGTCGGCGAGCACGGTGCGCGCGGCCGCCAGCCACTGGGCGACGGTGTACGGCTCGCCCGGCTCACACACCCCCACCAGGTGGCAGAGCACCCCGCGCAGCTCGGCCTCGGTCGGTCGGAAGGTGCCGGCCACCAGGCGGGCCACCAGCTGCCGCGAGTCGGCGTTGACCAGCTCGCCCCCCAGGCGGAGGGCGAGCTCGACCGCGAGGGCCGTCTTCCCGGTCGCGGTCGGGCCGCCGATCGCCAGGATGGGTCGCGCCGGTGTCATCCCGAGGGGCGTCGGAAGAGGCGACGCAGCATGGCGTCGTCGAAGACCGTCAGGGCGGGACGCCCGTGCGGGCAGGTCTGGCCACCCGGGGTCTCGACGAGCCGATCGAGGAGACTCTGCTGGGCGCCGGGGGTGAGCTCGTCGCCGACTCGCACCGCCGCATGACAGGCGATCAGGGCGGCGGCACGGTGGCGCTGCTCGGTGACGGGACCGCCGGCGCCGAGGCCGTCGAGGAGGTCGCCGAGAAGGCGCGCCGGGTCGGCCGCGGCGGCGCCCGCGGGGACCGCCGTGCAGCGCAGCGTTGTGGGACCAAACGGCTCGACGGAGAACCCGCACGAGGACAGCAGCGCGCCGTGCACGGCGAAGAGGTCCATGCGCCGTGCGTCGCACTCCACCAGCGCGGGGAGGAGGAGCAGCTGCCCCGCCGGCGATCCCGCTGTCCATTCGGCGAGCAGCGCCGCATAGATGACCTTTTCATGAGCGGCGTGGGGGTCGACGACAACCACCCCCGCGCTCGACGTCGCCAGCAGCCAGCGGCCACCCTGCTGGCCCAGCGCCCGCAGCGGCCGGAGCGACTCCAGGGAGGCGCGCACCGCCGGCGCGGCAGTGACCAGATCCGCCGCGGGCTCGGGCCTGGCCGTCGGCCCGTTCCCAGTCCGGGCCGGGGCGCTACCCGCGGAGATCCAGGGTGAGGCGCCCTCGCCGAGGCGCAGGCCGCCGCCATCGCGATCGCCGGCGGCGTGATACACCGACGCCCCCTGCAGCGCCTGCCAGCACGCGCGCTGCACTGCGGCAAAGACCCGTCGCTCGTCGCGGAAGCGGATCTCGCGCTTGGTGGGATGCACGTTGACGTCGACGTCGAGTGGATCGACCTCGATGCTGAGCACCCCGAACGGATAGCGACGCGCCGGGATCAGCCCGCGGTAGGCCTCCGCGGCGGCGGCCACCAGGGCCCGGTTGTGGACCCGGCGCCCGTTGACAACCACCACCAGCCCCGAGCGGGTGCCCCGATGGCGGCGCGGCTCGCTGATCGCACCGCCGACGTTGATGTCACCTTCGGCAGCAACTGGGATGAGCTCACCGGCCTCGGCACCGAAGACGCAGCGCAGCGCATCGTCGAGCGTTCCGCCCGGCGAGCGCAGGCGAACACGTCCGTCGATCGTGCAGGTGATGCGCAGCTCGGGGCGGATCAGAGCCAGGTCGCTGACCACCGCCAGAGCCGCCGCCGTCTCGACGCGCTCGCCGCGCAGAAAGCGGAGGCGCGCCGGCGTGGCCGCGAAGAGGTCGAGGACCTCTACGGTGGTGCCGGCCGGTCCACCCCACACCCCCTCCTCCACCGCCTCGCCGTGGCGCACACGCAGGCGCCCCCCGGAGCCGGCCGCCGCGCTGCGCGAGCTGAGCGTGACGTCCGCCACCGCGGCGATGCTGGCCAGCGCCTCGCCGCGGAATCCCAGGGTGGCCACGGCCTCCAGGTCGGCGGCGGCAGCGATCTTCGAGGTGGCGTGACGGGCCAGAGCCAGGTGGAGCTGATCCGCCGCGATGCCGGCGCCGTCGTCGACCACCCGGATGCGCACGGTGCCGGCTCCGTCGATGGCCACGGCGATGGTGGTGGCGCCGGCATCGACGGAGTTCTCGCACAGCTCCTTGACCACGGAGGCAGGCCGTTCCACGACCTCGCCGGCGGCGATGGCGTCAGCGACGGACTGGGGCAGCCGGCGGATGGGAGCGCCCCGCGCCATCCCGGTGGCGATCACGGCGCGGCGCGCTCGCGCAACTCGGCAAGCTTGTTGAGCGCGGCGATCGGGGTCAGCCCCTCGATGTCGAGCTGGGCCAGCTCCGCGACCACGGGATGCTCGGGGGCGACGATGCCCAGGCTGAGCTGGTCGGGCCCCTCCACCCCGGAGCTCGCCACCGGCCGTTCGCGTTCGAGCTCGGCGAGCAGCCTGCGCGCGCGCAGCAGCACCGAGGCCGGGACGCCGGCGAGCCGGGCGACGTGGATGCCATAGGAGCGATCAGCCCCGCCGGGCACGATGCGGTGCAGGAAGGTCACCCCATCGCCCTCCTCGAGGACGTCGACACGAGCGTTGCTGACCCGGGGCAGGCGACCGGCGAGAACCGTGAGCTCGTGGAAGTGGGTGGCGAACAGGGTGCGGCAGTTGAGATGGGGGGCGTCGTGGATGTGCTCGAGCACCGCCTGCGCGATCGACATGCCGTCGTACGTGGAGGTGCCGCGACCGATCTCGTCGAGGATGACCAGGCTGCGACCGGTCGCCTGGCGGAGGATCGCCGCGGTTTCGGCCATCTCCACCATGAACGTGGAGAGCCCGCCACTGAGATCGTCCTGGGCGCCGATCCGCGTGAAGATGCGATCGCAGACCCCGATCCGGGCGCGCTCCGCGGGCACGAAGCTGCCCACCTGGGCGAGCAGGGCAAGCAGGGCAACCTGGCGCAGGAAGGTGGACTTGCCGGCCATGTTGGGACCGGTCAGCACCACGATGCGCTCGGCGACGTCGAGGCGGCAGTCGTTGGCGACGAAGCGGCCGGCGCCGAGCGCACGCTCGACGAGTGGATGGCGCCCCTGGTCGACGTCGATCACCCCCGAGGAATCGACGAGGGGTCGCACCCAGTGCTCCTCGACAGCCACGCACGCCAGGGAGCGGTGCACGTCGATGACAGCGACGGCCGCCGCCGCGTCGAGGAGCGTGGCGGCGTGGGAGGCGACCTCGGCGGTCAGCTCCTCGAGCAGCTGCAGCTCGCGGTCGAGCGCGCGCTCGCGAGCCCCCAGGACCACTGTCTCGCGCTCCTTGAGCTCGGCGGTGATGTAGCGCTCCGCCCCCACCAGCGTCTGTTTGCGGACGTACTCGGCGGGGACGGCGTCGCGGTGGGCGTTGGGAATCTCGATGTAGTAGCCGAAGACGCGGTTGTAGCCGACCTTCAGCGAGGTGATCGCGCTGCGCCGGCGTTCGGACTCCTCCAGCCCCGCGATCCAGGTGCGCGCGCCCGCCCCCGCGGCGACCAGCTCATCGAGCTCGGCGTCAGCACCGGGCCGGATGCAGCCGCCGTCGCGGGCCCTCGCGGGTGGATCCTCGACGAGCAGGTCGCGAAGGCGCGCCGCGAGCCCGTCGGGCGCGACGCATCGCGCCGCCGCCGCCAGCTCCCCCGACTGCACGCTCGACAGGATGTCCTGCACCGCGGGGAGCGCGGCGCACGCCTGGCGAACCGCGGCGAGGTCGCGGGGGCCGGCGCTGCGCTGCACGCAGCGCGCCACCAGGCGCTCGAGATCACGCACCGCCCCGAGCGCTTCGCCGAGCGTGTCCCGGACGCGGGGCGCCTCGACCAGGGCTGCCACCGCGTCGTGGCGGGCCAGGATGAGCAGCGGTTCGGTCAGCGGCTCGAGGAGTCGCGCGCGCAGCAGGCGGGCTCCCATGGGCGTGCGGGTGCGGTCGAGCAGAGCCGCCAGTGACATCCCGCTGCCGCCCAGCGGCGCCACCAGCTCGAGGTTGCGGCGCGTCTGCGCGTCCATGCGCATGGCCGCGCTGCCGCTGCGACGGCGCACGTGGACGAAGCCGGCGCTGAGGATGAGGCGGGCCCGCTCGCAGTACGCGAGCACGGCCCCGGCCGCGCACACCGCGCGGTCGACGCCGTCAAGCCCCAGTCCGTCGAGCGACGGCGACTCCGTGACCGCGAGCACCCGCGCGGACGCACGTGAGAGATCGAAATAAGCCGGCGGGAGGCTGGTGCGCGCCGCGCCGGGGAGGAGCCCGGCGGGCAGCTCCCCGCCGTCATCGGCCAGCAGCAGCTCGGCGACGTCGAGGCGTTCGCACTCCTCTCGCAGAGCGGCGGAGTCCAGGCCACCCGCGACCTCGGCGAGCAAGAGCTCCCCGCCCGCCGCGTCGAAGGCCGCGATCCCGGTGCGGCCGCCGCTGCTATGGACCGCCACGCAGCGCGCCACCCGGGTCTCGTCGAGGTACTCCGCCTCGCTGACGGTGCCGGGGCTGAGGATGCGGGTCACCCGGCGCTCCACCAGGCGGCCGGTCACCACCTCGCCGACCTGGTCCCACAGCGCTACCCGTCGGCCCGCCTCCAGCAGCCTGCGGATGTAGGCCGGCGCCGCATGGTGCGGCACGCCGCACATGGGCAGGCGGCCGGCTGACCCGAAGCCGCGCCCCGTGAGAGCCACTCCAAGGATGGGCGCGGCCTCCTGGGCGTCCGCCCCGAACATCTCGTAGAAGTCGCCGAGGCGGGCGAGCACGAGGGCGTCCGGGTACTCCGTCTTGACCGCACGGTACTGCTGCAGGATCGGGGTCTGGCCCGCCTCGTCGAGATCGATGACCGCTCCCGGGTCGGGCTGAGCCCCGCTCTCGTGGGGCGCCCGCCCCGGTCCGCGCCGGGTCACGCCGCCGTGCTCACCGCGTCGAGCTCGAGTTGCCAGTGCGTCACCCGGGCCACGCGGCCGGCGCAGAGGTCGCCGGCCGCGGCGGTTCCAGGGGGCAGCCAGGCCACCTTGCCCTGCCGGGTGCGGCCGTAGGGCCGGCCATCGTCGGCGACGCCCTCGACGAGAACCTCTGCCTCGCTGCCGAGCAGCGCCTGATTGCGCTCCAGGGCGATGCCTCGCTGGATATCGAGAAGGTGGTTGAGGCGGCGCTTCTTCTCGGCAAGAGGGACGTCGTCGGGCCGCCGCGCCGCCGCGGTCCCCGGCCTGACGGAATATGCCTGGATGTGGACGACGTCGTAGCGGACGTCGCGGAGCAGCTGCACTGTTCCCTCGAACTCCGCGTCGGTCTCGCCGCTGAAGCCGACGATGATGTCGGTGGTCAGCGCCAGGCCGGGGACGGTCGCCACCGCGGTGGCGATCTTCTCGCGGTACTCGGCAACGCTGTAGACGCGACGCATGCGCCGGAGCAACTCATCGTCCCCCGCCTGCACGGGGAGATGCAGCTGCTCGCACACCGAGGGCAGGTCGCGCATCGCCGCGAAGAGCTGCGGCACCGCATTGCGCGGGTGCGAGGTGAGGAAGCGCAGCCGCCACAGGCCGGCAACGCGATCGACTGCGGCGAGGAGCTCGGGCAAACCGGTCCCCGCCTGCGGATCGCGGTAGCTGTTGACGTTCTGACCGAGGAGCGTCACCTCGCGCACTCCCCGGCCCACCAGCCGCCGCACGTCCTCCACGATCTCGGCGGTGGTGCGGCTGCTCTCCCGTCCGCGCACGAAGGGCACGATGCAGTACGTGCACATCTCATTGCACCCGCCCATCACCGGGACGTAGGCGAGCAACCGGTCTGACGCCGGCATGGTCACCGGTGAGTCGACATCGCCGCCATACAGCGACTGCAGTCGCGCGAAGAACCCCTCGGGCTCGCGCACATCGAACATGTAGTCGAGGTCGGCCATGCGCTGCAGCAGAGCCGAGCCGTGCTCCACGGCCATGCACCCGGTGAGGGCGATGGCCCGGCCCGGCCTCTCCCGCTTCCAGGGGATCAGCTCCTTGAACTTGCCGTACACCTTCTGCTCCGCGTTGGACCGGACCGCACAGCTGATCAGCACGGCGATGTCGGCATCCTCGAGCGGCACATCCGGGATGAAGCCGATCTCCGCGAACGACTCCGCCAGCCGCTCGTGGTCGGCGTCGTTCATCTGGCAGCCGATGTGCCACAGGTGCACACGCGGCGGCCGCCCCAAGCGCGGCACGATCGGCTCGCGGCCGTGATGGGGCTCGTCACTGTCGCCACGCCGGGCGAGCGGCAGCGGCTTGAAGTGCGACGCGGAGGAGCTCAGGGCAGGCAGGTACACGCTGCCGGCAAGCCTAGCGAGTGCCGGCGACAGCCGTCGCCAAGCTCTGGGGCGTGGTGCCAGGAAGGGGGGGTCAGGCACCATCACTTCGGTCGATGTCCTCGCGGACGCTTCGGAGCTAACTTGGCTTCGCCAAGTGGATCTCCTCGCTGCTGCGGATGCTCCGTTCGCGATGGTGCCTGCCCCCGGGCGCGATTGCTTCAGTCGGTCGATGCGCCCCCAAAGAGCTCTTGGACAAGGAACTGCGCGCGGGGAGGCAGATCTTGCGCGCTGTACCGAGCCGTCGCGACGTCGAACACCTCGTCAGCGGACTTCAGGCCGAGCAGGTTCGCCAGGAAGCGGATGTCTTCGACGTCCTGTTCCACTCGCGCCGCTCGCAGCTTCATCGCCAGGAGAAACCGCGCGGAGGCAGCTGAAACGGAGAGTCCTGGACGGTCGAAGATTGGCAGCGCGTCCGGATCAGTCCCCGGGATGAAACCCTTCACCGCGTCGTTGAGCCAATCGTCTGGCAGATTCAGGTGAGTGGCGACCTCGCGCGCAGCGCTGTACACCTCCGACTTCGGTTCGAAGACAGCGTCGATGTCCCTTGTGGTGCGACGAGCGTCGAACGCCAGGGCCAGAGCCGCGCCGCCGACCACGAACATCCGCCCGGTGATCCCGCGAGAGTCGAGCACTGAGGCGAGCTCCTCCAGCGCGCCAAGGGCTGCGTTGCGATCCAGCACTCTCAGACGCGCTCCAGCGCGCCGCTGGTGATGAAGATGCCGCGGCGGGCGAAGCTGGGGGGCGACTCACGCAGCGCCAGAGCGCGAAAGCCATCACCGGCCACGAACCACCATGGCGTTACTTCCAATGTCCCCTGCGTCCACGACGGCGGGACCAGACCACGCTTCACCGAGAGGTGCTCCACGGTGGCCGCGACGAGAGCGTCAGCGCGGTGTTCGCCTGTTGAGATCGGCGCATCCGCAACGGCCAGCGCGAACTCCAGATCATCCGCGCCGCGGTCATCGTCGATGAACTCCGCGACCAGTCGCCAGGCGTCGCTCACCTCGCCGGCGCGCAGCCGCGGCCCCAGCGCCTGGATCAACTCGGCGGCCGAAGCCCACCGCCGCCGCCGAGGAAGGCAAGCTCGGAGGATGCGATTGAGCGTGCCGGTGGTGGGGTCCACGCGACCCGCTTCATAGCGATGAAGGGTCGCCGAAGACGTGCCGCCGCGCCGCGCCAGCTCTCGCTGACTCAGCCGCGCCGCCTGGCGATGGCTCCTGATGAGGTCTGCTGCGTTGATCACGCCCTGCTATCATATCTGATACCACTCGGACCACTTCGCGGCAGTGGACCCGGGCGCTCCTGCCTCCTTATCGCCCCGACGGTTCGGCGACGTCGGCGAGCCCGACCAGAAAGGCCGTGACCTCGGCGGCCGACCGCAGCCGGTGAAAGCTGAGATGACCGAGGGCGGCGTCGTCCATCGCCCCTTCGTAGCGCTCGCGGTACGCGGCGTGCTGCGTCCACGACCAGCGGATGATCGACCGCTCCGGCTGCCATGACAGCGTCTCCCGCAGGCGCTCACGATTGCCATTCCACAAGCGCTTCCGGGTGATCGCCCGGCGAGCGGTGCGCCAGACGACGCGACGCAACACGAGGGCACGAGGCAGATCGAGCCACACCACGGTGTCGGCACGCCCCCAGACGAGGTCGCGAACCTGCTGGTAGTTGCCGTCGATCACCCAGCGTGGTTCAGCGATTAGGACGCCGACGCGCCGTCGGAACTCCGTGGTGTCGAGCTCGGTCCAGCCGGGCTGATGGAAGATCGCGTCGAGCTCTGTGTGCGGCACCTGCAGGCGGTGCGCCAGGGCGCGCGCGAGGGAGGTCTTGCCCGTGCCGGAGCTCCCCACCACTGAGATGCGATCCATGACGCGGGGAGTATGCCGCTGCCCCGGATTGGGACCAACAAAGAGGGTCAAGCACCATCGCGAAGGGAGCATCCGCAGCAGCGAGGAGATCCACTCGGCGAAGCCGAGTTAGCTCCGAAGCGTCCGCGAGGACAGCGACCGAAGCGATGGGGTTTGACCGGCTTCCTGGCTCTCGGCTCCCTACCGCGACTCCACCAGGAGCCGCATCCCCGTCCTCTCCTCGCCATCGATGGAGATGTCGATGAAGGAGGGGATGCACACCAGGTCGATGCCACCCGCGGCGACGTAGCCACGGGAGATGGCGATCGCCTTGACGGCCTGGTTGATCGCACCCGCGCCGATGGCCTGCACCTCCACCCGGTGCGCTGTGCGAACCACGCCGGCGATGGCGCCAGCGACTGCCACGGGCTTGCTCGTGGCTGAGACCTTGAGGATTTCCACGGGGCTCGATCCCCCCTGTGACGACGTGTGCCTGGGCGGTTGCTGGGACGTGATCATGAGATTCTCGTGATTGTGAGCCGCGAGCGCGAATCCGGGGTTTCCTCGCGATGCAATCGTTACTTGGCGTACTCGACGCTGCGGGTCTCGCGAAGCACCACCACCTTGATCCGGCCGGCGTAGCTGCCCTCGGCGTGCAGCCGCTTGGCGATCTGGCGGGCCAGCACCTGGGCGCGATCGTCGCTCACCTCGGTGGGCCGGACCATGACGCGCAGCTCCTTGCCGGCCTGCACTGCGAAGCTCCGCTCCACTCCGTCGAACTCCGCGGCGATGGCCTCGATGCGCTCCAGCCGCTTCAGGGAGGCGGCCAGCGCCTCGCGGCGTGCCCCCCTGCGGGTGGCGGCGATGGCGTCGGCGGTCATGACGATGAAGGCGCCCACCGAACGGGGCTCCTCGTCGTAGTGGTGGGCGCGGACTGCCTGGACGACCGCGGCGGGGCGGCCGAGACGGGCCAGGATCTCGCCGCCGATGATGGCGTGGGATCCCTCGACTCCCTGCTCGACGGCGTGGCCGATGTCGTGGAAGAGGCCGATCTCCTTGGCCTCCTGTTCGTCGTAGCCGATCTCGGCGGCGATTATCCCGGCGATCGCCGCGGTGTCCTTGCTGTGGCTGAGCACGTTGTGGCCGTACGAGTTGCGGAAGCGGAGGGTGCCGAGCAGCTTGGCCAGCTCGGGGTGGACGGAGGGGATGCCCAGCTCCTGACAGGCCGCCTCCCCCTCCTCCTTGATGCGCTGGATGATCTCGCTGCGACTCTTGCTCACCATCTCCTCGATGCGGGCGGGATGGATGCGCCCGTCCGCGAAGAGCCGCTCCAGGGTCACCCGGGCCACCTCACGCCGGACGGGGTCGAAGCCGCTGAGCACCACCGCCTCGGGGGTCTCGTCGACGATCACGTCGACCCCGGTGGCCGCCTCGAGGGCGCGGATGTTGCGTCCCTCGCGGCCGATGATGCGGCCCTTGAGGTCGTCGCTGGGAAGGTGCATGACGGTCACCGACGATTCGCCGGTCTGGTCCGAGGCGTGCCGCTGCATGGCCGCGATGAGGATCTCGCGACTGCGTTCGGAGGCCTCCTCGCGCACCCGCTGGTCGGCGGCGCGAATCCGCTCCGCCACCTCGGAGTCGAGCTCCGATTCCACGGTGGCGAGCAGCTCGTTGCGCGCCTCCTGCTGGGAGAGGCCGGCAACGCGCTCGAGCTCGCGGCTGACGAGCGCTCGCTCGCTCTCCGCGGTCTGGCGCACCTCTTCGAGCTCCTCTTCACGTCTGGTCAGGCGCTGCTCGCTCTGCTCGAGCTCGCGGATGCGGCGCTCCAGCCCTTCCTCGCGCTGACTGCTGCGCTGTTCGAGGCGAGCGACCTCAGCGCGGCGTTCGCGGACCTCCGCCTCGGCCTCGCCGCGAATCCGGAAGGCTTCCTCGCGGGCCCCGACCTGGATCTGCTGCGCTTCCTGCTCGACGGACTGCTGCCGGGCCCGCAACTCAGTGTCGGCGACGCCCCGACCCTGGCGGGCCTCGTCCGCGGCGCGGCGTGCGTAGACCACGGCGGCAACCGCGAAGACCACGGCGATGCCCAAGCCCACAGCAAGGGCGACGATCTCGATTGTGATTGGGGTTTCCTCGGGTCGCGATCGTGGGGTGCCTGGGCACCCGCCTGGCGGCATCTCGGCGGCGACGTGGCCTCCCCGAGTCGGGTGCGGCTGCGTCGGCCGCGGCCACATGCGGCCGGCGTCGAGACGTGGTCGCATTGTAGTGGGGGGAGGGTGCGGGCGAAAGCTTTCCGTCGACCTCGATTAGGCTAGGCTGAGTGGGTTCCGAGACATCGCTGACTCCTGGCGGCACCGCCGGACTCGACTCCTTGGAGGTCCCGGCCGCGTCAGCTGACGAGCACGCCGCCGCCGCCACCCTGGACATGGGCCTGATGGAGAGCCGCCCGAGCGCCATCGGTGCCCTGCTCGCCGGGACCACCCTGCTGCGCATGGGCACCGCCGGCGCCTCGGTGGCGGTGGGGTTCGATCTTGTCGACATCTTCGGTGGCCGGCCGAGCGGACTTGTGCTCGGCCTGGTGGGCGCCAGCCAGGCCATCCCCGAGATGGTCTTCTCCCCCATCCTGGCCCGCTTCGCCGACCGCCTCGGGCGCCGCCTCTTCCTGGTGGTCGGCCCGCTGTTCAGCGTCGTCGGCGCGCTGATGCTGAGCCTGGCCGATCAACCGGGAACGATCGTCGCCGCCCGCCTCGTGGAGGGGGTGGGCGCCGCCTGCTTCATCCCCACCGCGCTGGGCATCATCGCCGCGGCCACCACCCACAGCCTGCGCATCCGAGCCAACGCCAGTGGCGCCTTCGAGGCCGCCAACCTGGGGGGCTACGCGGGTGGCTTCGTGGTCGGCCCGTTCGCCTACCACTGGCTCCACCAGGGCGCGTTCCTGGTGCTGGCGTGCCTGTACGTGGCGGCGTCGGTGGTCTGCGCCGCCTGGGTGCCCCACATCCCGCCACTGCCGGTCAGCCCGTTCGGCCGCGTCTTGGGCGCGGTGGTGAGAGCGGGACCACTGCGCAGCTTTCTCCCAGCCTGGATCGCCTGCTTCGCGCTGCTTGGTACCTACGCGGCGCACCTCCCCGCGCTGCTGCGACGCCGGCCGGTGCCTGGGCAGACGCTGGTGCACCACTTCGACGAGCGCCTGGTCTCGGCGATCCTGGTCAGCTGGATCGCCCTGCTCATCGTCGGGATCGTTCTCTGGACGCCCCTGATACCGCGTCTGGGAACGGTGCGCATCATGCGGCGCGCCACGCCCGGGGCGTGGCTCATCGCCGGCGCCGTGCTGGCCCTCAACCACACCCCGCTGTCGTGGGCCCCGCTCTTCCTCCCCTTCCTGGTCATTGGTGTGCTGGTGCTGGCGGGCTTCGGACCGGCGGCGGTCACCTACCTCGCCGAATGCTCAGAGAGCTTTGTGGCGGACCGGGCGGCGCTGATGGCCTTCTACACGGTCGCGCTGGCGGGGGGCGGAGCCATCGGCTCGTTGCTCGGCGGTGTTGCGGTGCGTCTCGACTACCTCGACGGCCTGGTCCTGTTCGGCCTGGCTCTCTCGATCTTCGCGTTTGCCGCTCTCACGCCGGTGATGCGCTACGAGCGCGCCATGCTCCGCAAGCTCCAGGCCCCGTCGGCGCCCGTGTGACGGTCGCTCAGGCAGACCCCGGCAGCAACGGCGGCGTCAGCGGTGGCACCGTCTCGGTGCGCTGTGCGTCGGCGGCGACCAGCGGGCGATAGTCCGCCTCGCTCAGGCTCCCCGCGGTGGACCTGCCGGCCACCGCCGCGATCGCAGACCCCACGGCGACGATGACCAGGTTGACGACGATGGCGGCGAAGCCGATGTAGATCTTGCCGCCGAACCCGAAGTCGTGCAGGCTGGTGGCGAACTTCTCCTGGAACAGCGCGTACGTTCCCAGGCCCATGCCACCCGCCCAGCCGGCCACCAACGCCCACACGTTGAGCCGCTTGACATACAGCGACACGACCAGGGCCGGCAGCGCGTTGATCATCCACACGCCACCCGCGGTCTGGTAGTTGATGATGTCGGTGGTCGGCAGGGCCAGAACGAACGCCAGCGCGCCCACCTTGACCAGCAGCGAGACCACCTTGCTGACCGTCGCCTCCTCGCGGCGGCTCATCGCCGGATGGACATACTCGCGCCAGATGTTGCGGCTGAAGAGGTTGGCCGCGGCGATGGACATGATCGCGGCGGGCACCAGAGCCCCCACCGCGATGGCGGCGAAAGCCACCCCGGTGAACCAGCTCGGGAACATGTTCTGGAATAGATCGGCGATGGCGCTGTTGTTGCCGAATGCCTTGCTGGGCTTGACGCCGGCCGCGATGGCCATGAAGCCGAAGAGCCCGATCAGTCCGAGCAGGAAGGAGTACGCGGGCAGGAACGACGCGTTGCGCCTTATGACCCGCTGACCGCTGGCGCTGAAGACGCCCGTCAGTGAGTGCGGGTACAGGAACAGAGCCAGCGCGGAGCCCAGCGCGATGCTGCTGTAGGCGTTGAACAGCGAGGGCTGGAGCACGTCGGGCTTGGCCTTGAGCTTCGGTGCGATGGCGGCCGCCTGCTCCACCTTGTGAAAGATGGCGCCGAAGCCGCCCAGCTTGTAGGGGATGTAGATGATGGCGACGATCACCACCAGCCAGATCAGACCGTCCTTGACGATGGCGATGAGCGCCGGGGCGCGCAGGCCGCTGACGTAGGTGAACACCGCCAACACCACGAAGGCGATCACCAGCGCCACCTCCGGGCTGATGCCGATGTTGGCGAGCACCAGCTTGATCCCAAAGATCTGCAGGGCGATGTAGGGCATGGTGGCGACGATTCCGGTCAGAGCGATGAGCAGCGCGAAGAAGCGGCTGTCGAAGCGGTCGCGGACGTAGTCAGAGCCGGTGATGTATCCCTTGTTGCGCGACACCTGCCACAACCGCGGCATGGTCAGGAAGACCAGCGGGTAGATGATGATGGTGTACGGGAGCGCGAACAGCCCGTAGGCCCCGAGAGCGAAGACCACTCCCGGGACGGCGACGAACGTGTACGCGGTGTAGAGGTCGCCGCCGAGCAGGAACCAGGTGACGATGGTCCCGAATCTTCGACCCGCCAACCCCCATTCTTCCAGGTGGTCGAGGTCGGCCCTGCGCCAGCGGGAGGCCCCGAAGCCGAGGACGCTGACCAGCACTCCGATGACGATGACGATGATCAGCTCGTCCCAATGGGTCATGGCTCGTCGCCGCCCCGGTTGAGCGCGTACACCAGCCCGGTGATGCCCACCCCGAGGATCACCCAGAGAAACTGGTACCAGATGAAGAACGGAATTCCTGCAAACCGCGGGTCAGCGTGTGCGTACAGGGTGGGAAACAGCAGGGCGACAAAGGGGATGATGAGCAGGAATCGCGCCCAGCGTCCGCGCCGATTGGGGTCGTGTCTTTCCGGCATCGCTGCGAGACCCTAGCACCCGCGGTCAGGTTGTCAAGCGGATCTGTTTCAGGGGCAGGTCACCACGCGTACGCCTCGGGAGCGGGGCCAACCGGCGGGAAGATGGCGTCGAGGCGCTTCAGCGCGCTGGCGTCGAGCGACACGTCGAGCGCCTGCACGCTGCTGTCGAGCTGCTCGACGGTGCGCGGGCCCACGATCGGCGCGGTCACGCCGGGTTGCCTGAGCAGCCAGGCGATGCCGACGTCGGCGGGATGGCTGCCGAGCTCGTCGCAGAGGGCCTCGTAGCGCTCGATCTGATCGCGGTGCTCGGCGAGCACTCGCTGCGTGGCGTCCGACGCCGAGCGACCCTCCTTCTGCTTGCGCAGGATGCCGCCGAGCGCACCCCGCATCAGTGGGCTCCAGGGGATCACCCCCAGCCCGTACTCACGGGCGGCGGGCAGCACCTCCATCTCGATGCGCCGCTCCAGCAGGTTGTACAGCGATTGCTCGCTGACCAGCCCCTGGAAATGGCGGGCGCGGGCGCTCTCCTGCGCCTGGGCGATGTTCCAGCCCGCGAAGTTCGACGAGCCCACGTAGATCACCTTGCCCTGGCGCACCAGGGTTTCCATCGCCTGCCAGATCTCGTCCCAGGGAGTGTTCCTGTCGACGTGGTGGAACTGATAGATGTCGAGGTGGTCGGTCTGCAGCCGACGCAGCGACGCCTCGCATGCGCTGATGATGTTGCGTGCCGAGAGAAAGGTGTCGTTGGGCCAGTCGCTCATCGAGCCGTACAGCTTGGTGGCGATCACCACCTTCTCCCGGCGCTGGCCACCCCGCGCGAACCAGCGACCGACGATCTGCTCGGTCCAGCCCTCGCCCTTCCTCCACCCGTATACGTTGGCGGTGTCGAAGAAGTTGATGCCGTGCTCCAGGGCGCGGTCCATGATCGTGTGCGACATCTCCTCCGTCGCCTGGGGGCCGAAGTTCATCGTGCCGAGACAGAGGCGGCTGACGGAGAGGCCGGAGCGGCCCAGGTGGGTGTAGTCCATCCACCCAGTCTGCCGCGTGGGTCAGGTCTCGCGCTCCACCTGGCGGAAGACCCAGTGCACGGTCTCGATGTCGAAGCCGCGACGCTGCAGCTGAGCGCCGACCCGCTGGCGGCGCTCAGCTGCAGCTCGACCGGGCGCGGCCCGACCCCACAACCGCCGCCCGAGGGCGAGCGCTGCCTCGCGCTCCGCCTCGGGGTCGACGTCCGCGACGGTCGCGGCGATGGCGTCGTCGCCGACCCCGCGCGAGCGCAGCTGGGCGGCCATCTTGATGCGCCCGTGACCTGTTCGCTGGCTCCGCGAGGCGATGGACTGGGCCAGGGCGGCGTCGTTGACGTATCCGAACCGCACCATCGCGGCAGTCGCGGCCACGGCAGCCTGCTCTGTGAATCCGCGCCGCTGCAACCGCCGCTGCAGCGTCGCGGCCGACTGGGCGGCACCGCGCAACATGCGCAGCGCCGCCTGCTCCGCCGCGGAGGCGGAGTCCGGGTGCTCGGGTACCGCCGGCCCGTCCCCACGGCCCTCGCTGCCCCAGTCGCTCATCTGGTCAGCCGACCGCGACCGGCGGAACCGCCCCGTTGATGTCCGGCTCGATGGTCGCCGCGACCTCCGGCAAGGACTGCACCTTGACCTTGCCGGCGATCTCGTCGAGGAGGTCGAAATTCTGGCGCAGGAAGTCACGCACGTTCTCACGGCCCTGACCGAGACGCATCTCACCATAGGAGAACCACGCACCGCTCTTGTCGATCACCTTGGTGTCGATGGCGATGTCGAGCACGCTGCCGGCGTACGAGATGCCCTCGTTGTACATGATGTCGAACTCGGCCGTGCGGAAGGGAGCTGCCACCTTGTTCTTGACGACCTTGACCTTGACGCGGTTGCCGACCACGTCGAGGCCCTGCTTGATGGAATCGATCTTGCGGATGTCCATGCGCACCGAGGCGTAGAACTTGAGTGCCCGTCCGCCGGTGGTGGTCTCGGGATTGCCGAACATCACGCCGATCTTCTCGCGGAGCTGGTTGATGAAGATGACGCAGGTGTTGGAGCGCGAGATCGCCGAGGTCAGCTTGCGCATCGCCTGGGACATGAGCCGGGCCTGGAGGCCGACATGGCTGTCGCCCATCTCCCCGTCGATCTCCGCCTTGGGGACCAGTGCCGCCACCGAGTCGATGACGACCACGTCGACGGCGCCGCTGCGCACCAGCACCTCGACGATCTCGAGGGCCTGCTCGCCGGTGTCAGGCTGAGAGATGAGCAGCTCGTCGGTCCTGACCCCGATGCGGCCGGCGTACTGCGGATCGAGGGCGTGCTCGGCGTCGATGAACGCGGCCACCCCACCGAGCTTCTGAGCCTCGGCGATGATGTGCAGGGTCAGCGTCGTCTTGCCGGACGATTCCGGCCCGTAGATCTCGATGACCCGGCCGCGCGGCACTCCGCCGACGCCAAGCGCGATGTCCAGGGTCAGGGCCCCCGTGGGGATGGCCTCCACCCTCTGGGTGCGCACCTCACCGAGGCGCATGATCGCTCCCTTGCCGTGGGAACGCTCGATCTGTCCGAGCGCAGTGCTGAGTGCCCGATCCCGCTCTGTCGTCACCGCCTCACTCCCGCTGACGGCGGCTGCGCGCCGCCCGTTGACCTCGATG
>DAIUFS010000028.1:0-23128 GCA_036844485.1 Candidatus Dormiibacterota bacterium
CGCGCCGTGATCACCGCGCCCCCCACCAGACCGCCGAGTGCGAGCCAGAGCCAGGTGAGCTCCTGCCAGCGAGACGGCAGCGCGGCCAGGGGGCGGAGGATGACGGCGGCGAAGGGCGGGTAGATGAAACCCGACATGACCACGGTGCTGCCGTCGAAAAAGGCGTACGGCGAGGTTCCGCCGGCGACCGCGTGGGCAGCCTGCGCGTAGGCTGAGAAGTCCTCGAAGAGCCCTGTGAAGGATCCAGTCAGCGGCAGCAGCACGAAGTTGTAGGCCGCCCCGATGGCCGCGGCGATGGCGCCCGCGGTGAGCAGCACCACGAGGATCGACCGCCATTCACGGGTGGAACCGTCCGCTCGCGGTGCCAGCCACCGCCGGGTCATGACCGACACGCCCGTCAGTTTCGACCCTCGAGCATCGAGGGGCGTCCCGTGTGCGCGACCGTTACCGAGGCGCGACGAGTGCGACGGCGAGATCGGCGCGGCGCCGCTCGCTGTCCGGGACCACCCGGTCAGGAGGCGGCGCGCGTGGAGCTGCCGACCGGCTCGTCCTCGACCACCGGCGCCGGCCCGTCGAAGCCGCCGGCCGCGATGATCGGGCGGTTGGCACGGGTGTCGGGGACCGCCTCCGCGGCCAGCACGTCTATGGCGTGGCGCAGCTCCCGCATGCCGGTGCCCTTGACCGCGGAGATCTGCACAGGGGGGATGCCCGCGATCGATCCCAGCCGCCGCGCCATCTCATTCGCCTCCGCGGGGCTGAGACGGTCGACCTTGTTGACCGCGAGCACCGCCGGTTGATCGCAGCCCATCTCGTCGAGGGTGGCCAGAACCGTCTCCAGCTGGGCCTCGGCATCGGGATGGGAGGCGTCGACCACGATGGTGAGCAGGTGCGCCTCGCGGACCTCCTCGAGGGTCGCCGCGAAGGCCTCCACCAGCTCGTGGGGCAGCGACTGGATGAAGCCGACGGTGTCGGTGACGATGATGCGGCGCCCGCTGGCCAGTCCCAGCAGTCGCGAGGTGGGATCGAGCGTGGCGAAGAGGAGGTTGTCGGCTAGGACCGTGGAGTTGGTGAGGCGGTTGAGCAGGGTCGACTTGCCCGCGTTGGTGTAGCCCACCAGCGCGCACGACGCCAGTGGAACGGCCGAGCGTGCCGTCCGCCGAGTGGTGCGCTGGCGCTCGATCTCCCTGAGCCGCTGGCGCAACCTGCGCAGCTTCTGGTTGATAAGGCGGCGGTCGACCTCGATCTGCTTCTCACCCATGCCGCCGCGCATCCCTCCGGTGCCCACCCGGCCGCGCTGCCGCTCCAGGTGGGCCCAACCGCCCGCCAGCCGCGGCAGCTGATGCTCGAGCTGGGCCATCTCCACCTGCACACGCCCCTCGGCGGTGCGGGCGCGCCGGGCGAAGATCGAGAGGATCACCTCGGTGCGATCGAGCACGGGCACCCCCCAGCTCTCCTCGAGGTTGCGCTGCTGGCGCGGCGACAGCTGATCGTTGATCAGCGCGGCGGGGCCGCCGAGCTCCTGAATACGCGCGCCGAGCGCGTCAACCGTCCCTGAACCGAAGAACGTGCCGGGGTGGATCTCGCGAAGGGGAACCGCCGCGCGCTCGACCACCTTCGTCCCCAGGGTGCGCGCCAGCTCCTCGAGCTCGTCCAGCTCGATCTCGGTCTGGTCGCGCTGGCCGCGCCCCCGGAAAGCTCCCGCGAGCAGCACGTTGTCGAGCGTCGCGGCCACCCCGGGATCCGCGCCGGTGCGTATCTGCCGTGCCATGTGCGCTCTAGCCTATTGCATTGCCTCGACAGCGGTTTCATCCGTGCAGGATCTCGGGGCCGAGGGCTCGCTCGGCAAAGGACAGCTGTGCAATGCTGCCGCCGATGCCCGCCAAACCGCGACCCGTCCGCGTGTGCATCGAGGCGACCGGCAAGCGCGCCTTCGCCAGCGCCCTGGACTGGCCGGGATGGTGCCGCTCCGGCACGGACGAGCGAGCTGCTCTCGACGTGCTGCTCGACCACAGGAAGCGATATGCAGTGGTGGCGCGCGCCGCCTCAGTTCCGTTTCCGGCCGGCGAGCTCACCGTGATCGAGCGCCTTCCCGGGTCCGCCACCACGGATTTCGGTGCCCCCGGGGCGGCGGCGGAGGCCGAGAGCGAGCCGCTGACCAGGGCGGAGGCGGAGCGCCTCACGGCCCTCGTCGGCGCCGCGTGGACGGTGTTCGATGGTGTCCTCGCCGGCGCGCCACCCTCCCTGCGCAAGGGGCCGCGTGGGGGAGGCCGTGACCGCGACGCCATCGCCGAGCATGTGCTCGCCGCCGAGAACGCGTACGCCCGCAAGCTCGGCGTGGGCCTGAAGCAGCCCCACCTCGGCGACGCCATGGCGATCTCGGCGGCGCGCGCGGCCGTCCTCGACGCGCTGCGCAGGGGGAATTCCAGCAAGGCGCTGGTCGACCGGGGCTGGCTGCCCCGCTACGCGGCGCGGCGCATCGCCTGGCACGTTCTCGACCACGCCTGGGAGATGGAGAACCGCACCGAGCGCTGACTCAGCGGCTGGGAGTGCTCCTGCTCGCGCCACTGGGCGTGGCCCGGACGCGAGGCGGGGGGAGATCGGCGAGGCGGCAGGGGATGTCGGCGTCCTCGTCGAGGTGATAACTGGCGCAGATGCGGTGGTAGCCGTCGGCGATGGTCAGCGGGCGGTCGCCACTGAGGCCACCGCGCGCCAGCAGGACCGGTGACAGCTTCTCACCCCGCTTCACCTTCTTGAGGTCCCTCACCAGCTCGTGGTCGTCGACGGGGAGCAGCCCCAGCCGGCTGGCGCGGAGAAGGTCCTTCGCCTTCTTGGTGGTCATGGCGGCGGTGCGCAGCCGCCGCACCACGCCACGGACGGTGACGGGGTCGCAGAGCAGGCTGAGGTAGTCGGCGGCGGCGTCGAAGTCGTGCGGCGCCGGGGTCGTGGTCGAGCGTTCCTTGGTCACTGCGAATCTCCCTGGGCGGCGACCATCGCGGTCGCGTCGTGTCCGCGGCCGCGAAGGACCACGGCGAAGGCCACGGCGACGAGCGCACCCAGCACCGGCCCCACAGCGTACAGCCAGGTGTGAGAGAGGTCGCCGCGCACCAGGTCGGGGGCGAAGGATCGCACCGGGTTCATCGACGCCCCGCTGATCGGGCTCGACCACAGACCGGCCAGCGCGATGTAGCCGCCGACCGCGATCGCCGACAGTCCACCGACGTTCTGCGCGCTCGACGCGGTGCCGAGGATGACGCTCACCAGTCCCATGGTGAGAACCGCCTCCACGACCATGGCCTGGAGGTCGCTGATCGCCGGACTTGGAAGGGTGGCGCCGAACGTGCCCGGCCGGCCGAACACCGCCCAGAGGAAGACGCAGGCGAGCACCCCACCAACGGCCTGGGCGGCGATGTAGCCGGGAACGCGTCGCCAGGGGAATTCCGACCGCAGCGCGAAGGCGAGGCTGACGACGGGGTTGAGATGGGCGCCGCCCACCTTGCCCATGAAGAGGATCACCGCCATCACCAGCAACCCGGGGGTGGTCACCGCCGCGGTGCGCGAGATGGGCACGCCGCTCACCGACGTGACCACGCTGGCGCCCACGCCGACCAACACGAGCAGGAACGTGCCGAGGACCTCGGAGAACAGCCGGCGCCCCTCGTGTGCCGGGTCGCTGAACCTCGTGGCCCACGGCTCCGCAGGCAGGTGGGTCGAGGTGGGCGCAGCGGTCATCCCTGCCTCCGCCTGTCTGGTGTGGCGTTGGTCACAACCGCCGAGTATGAGCGGCGGTCCTCGGCGGCGACTCCGACCTACGATGCCACCCATGCGTGTGCTGGTGCTGGGCGGAACGCGCTTCATCGGACGGGCCATCGTCGAGGACCTGGTGGCCGCAGGCCACGACGTCACGGTTGTGCACCGCGGCGAGCGTGAGCCTGACGACATGCCCCACGCCACCCACATCCACCTGCCACGCCAGCGCTGGGCGGCGGAGTCCGCACAATTTGCCGCCGCCGCGCCGGATGCGGCGGTGGACTGCCTGGCGCTGTCGCGCGACGACGCGCGCGCCGCCATCGCCGCGATCCCGGGCGGCGTCCACGTCGTGGCGCTCTCGAGCCAGGACGTCTACCGCGCCTTCGCGTCGCTCAACGCCGCGCGCGACACCGATGCCGTCCCCATCGACGAGACGTCGCCGCTGAGCGAGGATCGACACCCCCATCGTGGTCACGGCGCGGAGCACGAGCTCTATTCCAAACAGGATGTCGAGGAGGAGTATCTGCGCCGGGGCGCCGTGGTGCTGCGTCTGCCGGCGACGTACGGCGAGCACGACTACCAACGGCGCGAGGAGTTCATCCTGCGGCGTGCTCGAGCGCGCCGCCGTCGCATTCCCATCGGCGGCGCCGGCTTCCTGTGGACGCGGGGCTGGGTGCGTGACATCGCCCGCGGCGTGCGCCTCGCCGCCGAGCATGGCGAGATTCAAGGCGATGTGGTCAATCTCGGGGAGGAGCGCACCTGCACGATCCGCCTCTGGGCGATGCGCATCCTCGAGGTGGCGCGGTCCGACGCGGAATTGATCGAGGTTGCCGACGATGTCCTCCCCGCGGACATGTCGCTGAGCTCGGGACGGCTCAGCCAGCACGTGCTGGTCTCGACGGCCAGGGCGCGCGCGCTGCTCGGCTACACCGACAGTGACGGCATGACCGCTCTGCGCTCGTCGGTCGGCTGGCACCTGAATCACCCGCCCGACGACGCGGACACGGACTTCACCGCCGACGACGCTGCGCTGGCGCGCCCGTGCCCGCCACGGCGACCGGGCTGACGCTCAGCCACCGTGTGAGGTTGCCCGCGAACCGGCTTCGCGTACCCTCGGGGGTGGTTCAAGGAGGAACGCAGCGCGTCTCCTTCCTGGTCGGGCCGAACGGGCGCATCGCCCACGTCTGGCCCCAGGTCAGCCCCGCCAAGCACGCCGCCGAGGTGCTAGAGGAGGTGCGTCGCCGCACCGCCCCGGAAGCCGCGGCCGGCTAAGCGCTGCCCACCAGGGCGACCCCCTCCTCGTCGGGGACATCGACGCACTCCGGTCCGGGCAGCTCGACCGGGGCTCTGCGGCGGTGCCGGACAGCGTCGACGGCGAGGATGACCAGGGCGGCCCAGACCAGAGCAAAGCCACCGAGACGGGCGGGCGGCAGCGGTTCGTGGCGCACCAGCACCCCGATGGCGAACTGCATCACCGGCGCCATGTATTGCAGCAGCCCGAGGGTGGAGAGGGGGAGGCGCTTGGCGGCCCCGGCGAAGAACAGGAGCGGGACGGCGGTGACCGGGCCCGAGGCGGCCAGAAGGAGCAGGTGCCCGGGGGTGGCCGCGGGCCCGACCCAGGTGGCGCTGCCCACCAGCGCCAGCACCGCCAGCGCCACCACCGCAGGCACCACTGTCGCGGCGGCCTCGATGAGCAGCCCCTCCGGAGCGCTGGCGCGGATCCGCTTCTTGATGAAACCGTACGCGGCGAAGCTGCAGGCCAGGAAGAGTGCCAGCCATGGGGGATGCCCGTAGTCGACGCTGAGCACGGCGACGGCCACCACGCCGAGCGCCACGGCCGCCCACTGCGGCCTGCGCAGACGCTCCCGCAGCAGCACCACGCCGAGCGCGATGGTGAGCAGAGGGTTGACGAAGTAGCCGAGGCTGGTCTCGACGACGTGCTGGTTGTTGACCCCCCAGATGTACGCGCCCCAGTTGACGGCGATGACCGCGCCGGCGATGCAGAGCCTGGTCACCGTGCCACGGTCGAGGCGGCGCAGCTCGCGCAGCTGGCGGCGGACGGCCAGCAGGGCGGCCACGACAACGAGGCTGTAAAGGATGCGGCAGGCCAGGATCTCCAGCGGACTTGCGGGTTCCAGCAGCGGCCAGTAGAGGGGGAGGAGTCCCCAGATCCCGTAGGCGAGCACGCCGTACATCAGCCCGCGCATCGCCCGTGTCACGCCTTGTCCTCCTTGATCGATCCCGCGATCATGGTATGAGGTGACGGGGAAGTCACGACACCGGGATCGAGGCACCCTCCGTGAACCAGCTGCCGGCGCCGGCAAGCGCCGACTCCAGTGGCCGGTGCGGACGCCCATCGCACAGTCCCACCGCGGACACGCCGCCCCCGAGCGCGCGCTCGACTGCGGCCAGCTTGGTACGCGCGCGGCCCCGAGCCGCCGACGCGAGCGTGGGCAGATCGGAAGCGGCGGCACGGGACACCGTGCTCTGCGGCCGGTCGGGGTCTGTGAGGAAGCCTCGGGTGTCGCTGAAGATCAGCAGCCGCTCGGCACCGAGCGCCACCGCCAGCTCGGCCGCCAGCCGGTCGCCGTCGACATTGATGGGAACGCCGTCACCGCCCAGCGCCGGGGGACAGATCACCGGGGTTCGACCGCTCTCCAGCAATGCCTTCGGCAGGCTGGTGTCGACGCCGGTGATGGTCCCCGCATGGTCGCCGTGCAGCACCACGGTGCGCACTCCCTCGCGCCCCCGGATGTCGGCACGGCGCCGGCCGCGCACCATCCCGCCATCCATGGCGGCCAGGCCGACGGCTGCGACGCCGCGCGCCAGCAGGGCCTGCACCAGCCGCTTGTTGACCAGCCCGCAGTAGGCCATCAGAAAGTGGTCCATGGCGGCGTCATCGGTGTAGCGGCTCACGGCGCCCGCGGCCGAGGTGATGAAACGCGGTCGATGGCCGAGCCGCACCGCCAGGTCGTCGAGGACGCGGTGGGCGCCGTGCACCAGCACCACCGGGTGCCGCTGCTCGGCAACGTCGTCAAGCAGGCGGGAAGGGTCGTCGAGGCTGCCGCCGATCTTGATCACCAGCCGCGGCGGCGTGCTCATATCGGGTACAGCCCCGAGAACTCCAGGCCGGCGCATTCGTCGAAGCCGGAGCGCACGTTGAGCGCGTGCACCGCCTGGCCCGCGGCGCCCTTGCCCAGGTTGTCGATGGCTACCAGGATCACCGCGCGCGGCTGGTGCGGATCGCGCTCGAACCCGACATCACAGAAGTTGGTGCCGGCGAGGATCTTCGGCTCCGGATGGCGGTGCAATCCCTGCGCGTCATGGATGACGCGCACAAACGGCTCCGACGCGTATGCGTCGCGCATGATCCCCCGCAGCGCGCGGTCGTCGACGTCGTCGCGGCTCAGGGGGACGTGGGCGGTGACCAGCACCCCGCGCACCGCCTCCACCGCGGTGACGGACAGTGCGACACGCGCCACCCCCGTCTCCTGCACGACTTCGGCGGTGTGGCGGTGGCCGGTGGGCGCGAAGGAGCGCATGGCACCGCTGCGAACCGGGTGGTGCGACGACGCGCGGGGCTGCGCGCCCGCGGCGGAGGATCCGATCTTGGCGTCGACCACCGTCAGCTGACCGCCGTCGACGACGCCGGCGCGGGCCAGGGGGAGCAGCGCGAGGATGGCGGCGGTGGCGACACAGCCACCGATCGCCAGCAGCTGCGCGCTGATGACGCGCGCGCGGTCGATCTCCGGCAGCGCATACACCGCACTGCCGAGCAGCTCGGGGCGGGGGTGATCATGCCCGTACCAGCGCGGATATGCGGCGGGGTCGCGCAGCCGGAAGTCGGCGGACAGGTCGATGACCAGCGGGGCGCGCTCACGGAGCAGGTCGATCGCCTCGGCGGCCTCGCCATGGCGCAGCGCGCTGACGACCACGTCACAGTCGGGCAGCTGATCGCGGCTGCTGAACCGCAACGCGCTGCGGCCGCGCAGTGTGGGGTGGGTGTGGTGCACGTACCGCCCCGTCAGCCGCTCGCTGGTCGCAGCCAGCACCTCCACATGAGGGTGGGCGAGCAGCAGCCGGAGCAGCTCGCCGCCGCTGTAGCCGGCTGCCCCCACCACGGCGACGCGCAGGCGCTCGCTCATCGCAGCGAGGCCACCGCCAGCTCGAGGACGCGGCTGCCGCGGCGCAGCTCCTCGATCTCGATGGATTCATGCGGGCTGTGATCCAGGATGGAGTCGCCGGGGCCGTAGACGGCCGCCGGACAGCGCCACGCCGGCAGGACCACGTTGAGGTCGGAGGTGCCCGTCTTGGTCGTGTAGCGGGCCGAGCCTCCCTGCGCGGCCACGGCCCGCGCCAGCGCCCGCGACACCGGGTTGCTCCGCGACACCGCGACAGCAGGGCACGCCGAGTCGATCACCAGCTCGGCGCAGGCTCGCGGGAGCAGCCCGAGAACCTGCTCGGCGGACACACCGGCACAGACGCGCACCTCGACCTGCGCGCCGGCGCGCTCGACACTGCCGTCGTCGTCGCTGGAGAGGCGGTTGACGCGCACCTGCAGCTGATCGACCGCACGGTCACTGGCGCGATGGCGAGTCTGGACACTCAGCTCCTCGAGCCGGCGCCGCAGGTCGGCGAGCATCGCAACCAACCGGTCGCCGGCGCTGGGGCGTGGCACTGCGTGGTGTGCCGCCTCCTGCTCGAGATTCAACCGCAGGCGCACACAGCCGCGATAGCCAACGGTGATGGCATCCCAGCCGCTGGGCTCGAGCACGATCAGATGCGCGGCGGGCGCGAGCGTGCTCAACGCTGCTGCGCAGTTCGAGGCGCCCTCCTCGTCGACGGCCGCCACCAGGGTCACCCGTCGCCCCTCCCGTGGCAGTCGTGACACCGCCGCCAGCGCCGCCGCCAGCGGTCCCTTGGCGTCGACGGAGCCGCGCCCGTACAACCGTCCGTCTGCCTCGCTCACGGCGGGTCCGCCCGGGACGGTGTCGAGGTGACCGAGCAGCACCATCGCCCCGGCGATCGGCGGCCCCACGTCACCCCAGGTCATCACCACGCTGCCGGCATCGTCCGTGCCGGTGGTGAAGCCGGCGTCGCGGGCCAGGGCTGCCAGAGCCCTCGCCGCCGCGCCCACCGACCCGGTCGGCGAGGGATGGCGCAGGAGCGCCTCGAGCAGCGTTGCCGGGTCCAGCGCCACCGCGCCGGCGAGGCTCACGCGCCCACCGCCACTCGCGCGGGGCGCCCCACCAACTGCAGCGCGTGCTCGGCGATGCGTGCGGGGATGTCGACACCGGTGACGGAGATCGAGTTGCGGAACTCCATGCTGTGGTTGACCTCGCTGACCAGGAGGCGGTCGCCGTCCTCGAGCAGGTCCACCGCCAGCACCCCGCCGCCGACGGCGCGCGCCGCGCGTAGAGAGAGATCGGCAAGTTCGGCGCTGACCGGGCGGTTCGACGCCACCGCCCCGCGGGCGGTGTTGGTCACCCAGTGCTCAGCAGCGCGTTCGATGGCGCAGATCACCTCGCCGCCGACCACGAAGGCACGGATATCGCGTCCGGGCTTGGCGATGTGCTCCTGCACGTAGTACACGTGGTGGGCGACCGACCCCAGCGTCGCCTTGTGGTCGAGCACCGCCTCGGCGGCGTCGCGGTCGTTGACGCGAGCCAGAAGCCGCCCCCACGAGCCCACCGGCGGCTTGATCACCGCCGGGTACCCCACCTCGTCGACAGCGCGCAGCGCGCCCTCCGCGGAGAAGGCCACCAGCGTGCGCGGCTGCGCGACGCCGGCGGCCGCGAGAAGCGAGCTCGTCGCCACCTTGTCGGCGCAGGCCACGACCACCTCGGGGTGGTTGAGGGTGATGACGCCGCGGCCGGCGAGCAGACGCAGCGCAGGGATGGCGTGGGAGGCCTGCAGGCAGCGGTCGAGCACCAGGTCCCACCGCGGGGCCCGGGCGGCCACGTCGAGCACCAGGCGGCGCACGTCGACGAGCTCCACGTCGACGCCGCGCTCCGCGAAGGCGCCGAGAAGCAGCTTCTCCTCGACGCGCACGCGCGAGACCAGCATGCCGATGCGCGGCTCACTCACCCCAGTCCTCCTCCTCGGGAGGCGCCAGCACCACCACCGCCGGCTGCAACGAGGTCACCTCGAGCTCGGCGCCGCAATCCGCACAGGGCAGCACCTCGCCGATCACCGTCTCGGTGTCGAATGCGACCGCCGCCTCGCACTCCGGGCAGACCGCGGTCATGCCGACATCTCCTCGACCGCCGCCCATCCCTGGGTGCGGATCAGCTCCACCAGTGAGCCCGCCTCAGCGATCCGCAGGGCCAGCGCTGATGGCGCCTCGCCCTCGAACGTGCGGCCGCCGGCACGGATGAGTCCGCGCTCGATGTCGACAGCGAGCTCGTCGCCGTCGGCGATGGCCTCGGCCGCCTCAGGGCAGCGAATCACCGGCAGGCCGATGTTGACGGCGTTGCGGGCGAAGATCCGGCTGAAGCTGGCAGCAACCACCGCGGCCACGCCGGACGCGCGAATGCTCAGCGGGGCGTGCTCGCGCGACGATCCGCACCCGAAGTTGCGTCCCGCGACGATCACGTCACCCGGCCGCACGTGCTCCGCGAAGTCCGGCCGCGCCTCGCAGAGACAGGCCCTGGCCAGTGCCTCCGGGTCGGTGGTGAGGTTGTAGCGGCCCGGCATGATGGTGTCGGTGGAGACGCCGTCTCCCAGCCTCCAGGCTCGTCCCATCAGTGCGCCCTCCGCGGATCGGCGATCTGGCCAGCCACCGCAGTGGCGGCGGCCACCGCCGGGCTGGTCAGGTAGATCTCGGCGTCGGGGCTGCCCATGCGCCCCGGGTAGTTGCGGTTGCTGGTCGAGACCACCCGCTCGCCGGCCGCGACGACACCGTGCTGACGGCCCAGGCACGGTCCGCAGCCGGGGTTCATGACCAGGGCGCCGGCGTCGATGATGGTCTCGATCCAGCCCCGCCGCAGCGCCTCCGTGTAGATCCGGCGCGAGGCGGGGACGACGACAGTCCGCGTCCGGGGATGCACCTGGCGGCCGGCGAGGTACGAGGCGACAACCTCCATGTCCTCGAGGCGGCCGTTGGTGCAGCTGCCGATGAAAACCTCGTCGATGCGCGTGCCGGCCAGCTCGGTGACGCCGCGGACCTGGTCGGCGGCGGGTGGGACGGCCACCTGCGGCTCGAGCTCGCTGACGTCGATGTGGAGCACATCCGTGTAGCGCGCGTTGTGGGGCCGGGGCGCCTCGGTTCCCTCCCGCGGCTGAGCCGCGGCGAGAGTGACCTCATCGACCTCGCACAGGCCTGCCTTGCCGCCCATGTCGGCACTGAGATTGGCGAGCGTCAGCCGCTGAGCCAGCGACATCGCCCGCACCGTCTCGCCGCCCCATTCGACCGCCATGTAGTCGGCGCCGTCCGCACCGATGCGGCCGAGCACGTGCAGGGCGACGTCCTTGGCGGTCAGCGGCGGCGTCAGCGCTCCGCTGAGCTCGATGCGCAGCGTCTCCGGCACCCGGAACCAGGTGCGCCCTGTGGCCAGCACCACGCCGACGTCGGTGCTGCCCATGCCGGCCGAGAAGCAGCCCACAGCACCGTACGTTGTGCTGTGCGAGTCCGCGCCGACCACGATGCCGCCGGGTCGTGCGAAGCCCTTCTCGACCATGACGATGTGGCAGATGCCCTCGGCGAACAGGTTGCGCACCCGGTGGTCAGCCGCGAAACGGCGGACGCGCTGGTGCAGCTCGGCCGCGGCCACCGTGGCCGCGGGCATGACGTGGTCGAACACCAGCACCACACGTTCTGGGTCATGCAGGGGCATCTCCATGCGCTCGAAGGCCTCGATAGCCAGGGGGGCGGTCACGTCGTGGGCCATGGCGCAATCCACCGGAGCCACCACCGTGTCGCCGGCGCTGACGGTGCGGCCGAGCCGGTTGCTGATGATCTCTTCGACAAGAGTTCCCATGACTCAGACCTCCGCCGCGGAGCGCAGCAAAGCATCGACATCGCGGTCTTGGAGCAGGCGCTCGGTCGCCTGCTGCTTGACCTCGGCTGTGGCGCGCCGCAGCCAGGCGTCGTCACCGACCAGGCCGAGCGCGGCGGCACGCTGGCGCAGCGCGTGCCGCCCCACCAGCGGGTGATTGACGAGCAGGCGCCGCTCGATGCCGAACTGCTCGGGCGCGAAAGCCTCGTACGAGCGCGGGTCTCCGAGCACCGCCTTGGTGTGCATCCCCGCCTTGTGGTGGAACGCGAAGGGGGCGGTGATGGGAGCGGTGAACGGGATGTCCACTCCCAGCATGCCGGCCACCATGCCGTCGAGGGCCGCCAGGCGGTCGAGCCGGTAACCGTCGAGCAGACCTGGTTGGACGGTGAGGACACGAGCCACAAGTGAGGAGAGCGCCACGATTCCGTTGCGCTCGCCGATGCCCAGCACCGTGGTGTCGATGTGGGTGGCGCCGGCCTCCAGCGCGGCGAGCGCGTTGGCGACGGCACAGCCGGTGTCGTTGTGGGCGTGGAACTCGATGTCACACGTCACCGCGGCGCGCAGGCGGCCCACCAGGTCGGTGACGTCGGCAGGGGTGGCGACGCCGACGGTGTCGGCGAGACCGACGCGGTCGACACCCAGCGCCGCGATCGTGGAGTGGATGCGGAGCAGGTCGTCGGGGTCGGTGCGGAATGAGTCCTCGCAGCTGAAGCGCACTTCCAGCCCGGCCCCGCAGACGAGCTCGACGCATTCAGCGGCGGCCTCGATGATCTGGTCGAAGTTGAGGCCGTGCGCGTGGGTGCGCAGCCACGACGAGGTGCCGAAGAGCAGGTCGACACCGCCCACCCCGCAGTCGATGGCCAGGCGCACGTCCGCGGGTACGCAGCGAGTGTGCGTGAGCACGGTGGCGCGCAGCGGGAGCGCCGCGATCTCGCGGCACGATTGCTCCGCGGAGGGCGAGGCGATCGGGGTGGTGACCTCGATGTACTCGACTCCGAAGTCGTCGAGGCAGTGCGCGATGGCGCGTCGCTCCTCGGC
This sequence comes from Candidatus Dormiibacterota bacterium, assembly GCA_036844485.1. Classification (GTDB taxonomy): domain Bacteria; phylum Chloroflexota; class Dormibacteria; order Aeolococcales; family Aeolococcaceae; genus Aeolococcus. The sequence goes on from DAIUFS010000028.1 coordinate 12,783, forward strand.
GGTGAAGCGCGCCAGAGCGAACTGCTCGCCCTCGCGAAGGGTGGAGTCGATGATGGACAGACGGCGGATTGGCATGGGGTGGTGTCCCGGTGATGTGAGTGAAAAACGAAGAGGACCCCCGCGGGGTCCTCTTCGTGCTCGGTGTCGCTGGCGGCGCCGGCTTAGCGCGCAGCTTTCTCGCAGGGCACGTTCGGTTTCCCGGCGGGAAACGAGCATGCCGTGGTTTTGAGGGTGGCGAGGCGCGACACGTGCATCACAGCCGTGCAGCCTAGGGGACGCATGGCAATCAAGTCAACCTCACGATCGCAAGGCGGCCACAACCGCGTCGCCGGCCTGGTGTGTGGTCGCGGTGCCTCCCAGGTCCGCGGTGAGCACGCCGCCCGCGATCACAGCGTCCACCGCCGCGCGCACGCGTGCCGCTGCGTCGGGCCGTCGCAGCGAGTGCTCGAGCAGCAGCGCGACACTGAGGACGGCGCCGATCGGGTTGGCGACCCCGCGGCCGGCGATGTCCGGCGCGCTGCCGTGGACGGGCTCGTACAGCGCCGGCCCGCTTGCGCCGCGAGCGGGGAGACTTGCAGACGGAAGCAGACCGATGGAGCCCGAGATCGCCGCCGCCTCGTCGCTGAGGATGTCGCCGAAGAGGTTCTCGGTGAGCACCACGTCGAGGTCCGCGGGCCGCTGCACCAGTCGCAGCGCGAAACTGTCGACGAGCGCATGCTCGAGCACGACCTGCGGATACTCGGCCGCGACCTCGATCACGACGTCGCGCCACAGCCGGCTGCTGGTGAGCACGTTGGCCTTGTCGACGGAGGTGAGCCGGCCTCGTCGGGTCGTAGCAAGACGGAGGGCGGCGTGCGCGACACGCGCGATCTCGGCGCGGGAGTAGGTCATGGTGTCGTGCGCTCGCTCCTCGGAGCCGGAGCCGCTGCGGCCGTGGTCGCCGTAGTAGATGCCGCCGGCGAGCTCGCGCACGATGACCAGGTCGCACCCCCGCGCCAGCTCGGGGCGCAGGCTGCTGCGTTGCTCGAGCCCGGGGTGGGCGCGCACCGGACGGAGGTTGACGCAGAGGTCGAGAGCGCGCCGCAGCCGGATCAGGGCGGAGCCGGGGCGGCGGTCATCGGTGAGGTGGTCCCAGCGGGGGCCTCCTGCCGCCCCGAACAGGATCGCAGTCGACTCGCGGCAGCGCGCGAAGGTCTCCTCGGAGATCGCCGACCCCTCACCGTCTACCGCTGCGCCTCCGACGAGCCGCTCCTCGAGATCGATGGCGATGTGGTCGTCGGAGGCCACGGTCCGCAGCACGTCGACCGCGACCGCGGTGACCTCAGGTCCGACGCCGTCACCGGGAAGGACAACGATGCGAGCGGGCGTGTCGGGAGTGATGCAGGTACCTACGCGGCCGGCCGGGCGCGTACAGACACCCAGGAGCGCCAGCTCTCCAGGGTGCGAAACCCGAGCCGTTCGTAGACCGGGCGCCCGGCGCGACTGGCCTGGAGCCAGGACCACGTCGCTCCCGCTGCGAGGCCGTCGGTCACGGCCCGTGCGGTGACCGCGGCGCCGAATCCGCGGCGCCGATGGGCTGGTGGGGTGGCGATGTTGAAGATTCCCACGGAACCGCCGAGGGTGACACCGAGACCGGTCGTCACCGCAACCCCGTCGACCTCGCCCACGTAGCACCGCACTCCCGTCGCGGCGAGGAGGCTCGGTGTCATCAACTGCAGGAACGGCTCCGCCGGTGCCTCGAAGCCGGCGGCTGCAACACTGGCGTGCAGAGCCGCCTCATGGGGCTCAAGCTCTCGGATCGCCAGTCCGTTCAGCGCGCCGGCCGACGGCAGAGCGCTCTGACGCTGGAGGACCATGAGAGGGATGATCTCGTCGCGGCGCATGCCTTGCTCCGCCGCGAGGCGGTCCGCTTGCTCCGCAGCGCCCGGTCGTGACTGCAGGCAGTGGGGCAGCCCGCTGGCCGCGACCTCATCGAGCAGGTCAGCCATGGTGCCGGATTCGGCGTCGTCGCGAGCTACCCACACCCCGTTGAGTGTCGGCACCTCCACGCCTGTGACGGCTGCGAGGATCCCGCTGCGGCGGCGTGACCAGCCGTCCGGGACCTCGGCCACGAGGTGCTCCCACGCGTCGATCAGGGCCCCGGCGGCCGCGTCAGCGTCGACGGACATCGGCGATCATCTGGTCAGCGGCCGAGCCTAGCAATCCCGCCCACCCGTGATGGGCGCCGGCGCTCCGGCTGCCGCCAGAGGAAGGGTGGCTTCGTAATGGATCAGCTCGAGACCGCTCGGCGTGTGACGCACTCCTGCGCGCTGGAACCCGAGGCGCGTATATAGGGCTTGGGCGGCTTCCATGCTGGCGGTGGTGTCGAGGGTGAGGCGTGCCTTGCCACGCTGCGCGGCGAGGTCGGCGCAGGCGATGACGAGGCCGCGTGCGATGCCCCTGCCGCGGTGCTCGGGAGCCACGCCGAGCATGCGCAGGTGGGCTTCGTCCAACGCAAGCGGCTCGGTGGCGTCGAATTCGAAACGACGGTCGACCTCGAGGGTGGCGCTGCCCGCGACGATCCCGTGGTTCAGAGCGACGAGAACAATCGCCTGCGCGGAGCGTGCGGCGACATCAGCGATGCGCACCAGGTACTCAGCGTACTGCGGGGATCCGTCGGGCGCGAACTCGCGGTACGCGAGGGCCGTCGCGGCACCCGCCGACACCCTCTCGGATTCACGCACCGCACGGATCTCGAGGCCGTCGTCGTACGTCGAGCGATGTTCGGGCATGACCCAACGATAGGCCGACAGGCAGCTCCTGGTAGGCCTCCGGGGGTGGTGAGCGCGATGAGTTTCCGCGCCGGCGGCGGTCTAATTCCATGACCACGCTAGCTAGCAGCACCGGCTGTGCAACCATCCCGCCTGGAGCGACGCTCGAACAGGAGGAGCCGAGATGCCTGAGCACAAGATCGGAACCCGCGAGGAATGGCATGCGGCCCGGGGCGAGCTCGCCAAGCTGGAGGCCGAGCAGGCGCAGCGAAACGAGGAGATCAAGACGAAGCGTCTGGATCTCCCGTGGGTCCCGGTCGAGAAGGAGTATGTGTTCGAGAGCGAGGACGGGAAGAAGACCCTCGCCGACCTCTTCGACGGCCGCTCACAGCTGCTCGCGTACAACATCATGTTCGGCCCTGACTACACAGTCGGTGCCTGCCCCGGCTGCACGAGCCTGGCCGACGGGCTCGACGGCTCGCTCGTCCACCTCAACCACCGCGACGTGACGCTGATCTGCTTCTCGCGGGCGCCGATCGATAGGCTGGCCGCCTACAAGCAGCGGATGGGCTGGCAGTTCCCCTATGTCTCCACCTACAACACCGACTTCCCCTTCGACTTCGGCCTGGCGATGACCGAGGAGCAGCCACAGCAGATTCCCGAGGTCAAGGGGATGCTCGACAACCCGCCCGACTGGCTCCTTGAGTGGTCACGCCAGGTCGGGGCCGAACTCAAGGACGGCCTGCGCGAGGGCCCAAGCTGGATCGCCTTCGCGCTCGAGAACGGGACTGTCTACCACACATACACAGTGATGGCGCCCGACCCGTTCGTTGCGCCGTACTACAGCTTCCTGCTCGACCGAACGCCGAAGCCCCAACCCGCCGAGCCCCGCGCCTGGCGCAAGGACGAGTACCCGGACTGAGTCGGATTGTCAAAACGGTGGTGGAGGCGCCGGGAATCGAACCCGGGTCCGAAGCCGTGTCAAGCGCAACCTCTACGAGTGTAGTCCCGGTTTTGTTCTCACCGACGCGGCGCCCTGGGACCAGGCTTCGCATCGGCCAGTCACGGTGTGCGTCCCCCCCGCCGCCGTGACGCCAGCGAGGGGCGAGGCTGCTGGTATTAGCGTCGGGTCCGGTCACCGCAGCCGCTTGACCGGTCGACGTCAGGCCGTAGCCTGATCGTTTGCCTTACTTACGCAGCGAGCGCAAGGGGCTGTGCATTCTTCGCACTTATGTTTGTCCCGGTTTTACGAGCCCGGGGCTCGACTCGCCATCACGCAAACCACGACCCCGTCGAAACCGTACGCCCCCACGAGGCGAACGCGTCCACGGAAACGCGCTTTGTACGGGACATGATACCGCGTGGCGCCGGCGCCCAAGCTCGCGATCACCCGCTGTCGCCGCTCGTGCGTCCCTCGATGAGACGCAGGCCGCCGCTGCCCTCCGCAGTGCCGAAGAGCCCCTCCACACCGGTCGAGATCATCGCGGTCAGGTAGGACACCAGGGCCTGGCGTGACATCGAGCGCCGGTCGATCCACCAGTCGGCGGCGGCCTGCACCATGCCCACGATGCCGTGCGCCCACGGCTCGGCACCGCCGGAATCCGCTCCCGCATCGCGGAGGCGATCGCCCAGCACGCGCGCCACCTCGGACGCCATCAGAGCCATGTGGGCACGCACCAGGTCGGAGCTCATGCCGCGGTCCGCGAAGGACCCGCGGACGATGAACCGGTAGACCTCGGTGTCCTCCTCGATGAGCGCGAGGTACGTGTCGACGACCGCGGCGATGGTGTCGCGGGGCGGTCGATCGACGACCAGCTCACTCGACATCGCCGCCAGCAGCTCATCGGTGACCCGGCGGCTCACCGCCAGCCAGAGGTCGGCGCGATCGGTGAAGTGGCGGTAGAGGATGGGCTTGCTGACCCCGGCCTGGGAGGCGATCTCCTCCATCCCCACCCCGGCGCCGTGGGCGCGGATCGCCGCCACGGCGGCCTCCACCAACTCAGTCCGGCGGGCCTCCCGGTGACCGCGCCAGCGTTCGTGGCGCCCGCCGGTCTCCATCTCTCGAGGCTGGCCGAGGAGCGGCCCTCCCTGCCCCTTGACTTTGGCTTTTCGGTCAGGCATGCTACCAATAGTAACTGTTACTCTGGGTAACGTCCAGCGGCAGGGAGATGCTCATGAACACAGCCTCAGCACCGCAGCTGGTTATCGGCGCCGGCTATTCCGGCCTCGGCGTGGCCCGTGCCCTGCGCGCCGGCGGGATGGAGGTCGAGGTCGTCGAGCGCAACGACGAGGTTGGCGGGAACTGGCTCAACGAGGTCTACGACTCCACCCATATCATCAGCTCGCGCGACAGCACGGGTTACGTGGAGCTCCCGATGCCGCGCTCCTACCCGGACATTCCCAGCCGCGAGCAGATGCTCGCCTACCTGCGCTCCTACACCGAGGCGTTCTCCATCCGGGAGCTGATCAGCTTCCGGACCGAGGTGACCCGGGTGGTCCCAGTGACACCCGACGGCATGGGTGGCTGGGACGTGACCATGCGGCTCTCTGACGGGACCCTGGCCACGCGGCGCTACGCCGGCGTGGCGGTGTGCAACGGGCATCACTGGGATCACTCCATCCCCACACGGCCCGGCACTTTCAGTGGGCGCCAGCTGCACTCCAAGGACTATCGGAACCCCGACGACTTCCGGGGTCCGCGCGTTCTGGTGGTGGGCGCGGGCAACTCCGGCTGCGACATCGCCGTCGAGGCCTCGCGCCACTTCGGCCGCGCGCTGATCTCGATGCGCCGCGGCTACCACTTCCTCCCCAAGACGGTGCTCGGCATCCCCGCGGCCGAGCTCGATCGTCCGTGGCTGCCCACCTGGGCGCAGCGGGTCTTCATGCGCGGCATGGTTCGTGTCATTCATGGCAGCAACGGTCGGTATGGCATTCCCGATCCGGATCATCGTCTCTTCGACAGGCACCCGGTGGTCAACAGCGAGATGCTCCATGCGCTGCGCCACGGGCGGGTCGAGTACCGCCCCGACATCGAGCGCTATGACGGCAGCACGGTCAGCTTCGTCGATGGTCGCCGCGACGCGGTCGACACCATCGTCTGGGCCACCGGCTTCGCGATCAGCTTTCCCTTCCTCGACCGCGATCTCTTCGAGTGGGAGGAGGGGATTCCCAAGCGCGTCTTCGGGATGATGGCGCCGACGGTGGCCGGGCTCTACGTCTTCGGCGTCCTCCAGCCCCGCGGCGGTGCCGGCCCGCTGATCAGCCGCGGTTCCGAGCTGCTGGCGCGGCTGGCGCGCATCCAGTCGAGCGCCGACCATCCCATCGCCATCGACCTCGCCCGGGTGCGCCGAGCCGCGGCCCGGCACCTCGTCGGAGTCAGCGAGACGATGCGCGAGATCGCAGGTGCCAATCGCATCCTCGACGTGTACAGCTGGCGGATGAAGCGGCGGGCATCCCGAGACGCCGGTCCGACGCGCGCCGCAGCACCAGAGCGCGCGGCGTGAGCACATCGCTGCGCGCTCGACGCGTCATGGTCACCGGCGCGAGCGGCGCGCTGGGACGCGCCACCGCCACCGCCCTGCGGGCTCGCGGCGCCACTGTCTGCGGTCTGGACCTCGTTGCCTGCGACGGCGTCATCCCCTGTGACGTACGCGACCAGAACTCCGTCGCCACCGCGGTGGTGCAGGCGCGCGAGCAGATGGGCGGCATCGACTCCGCGGTCCACTTCGCCGGCATCGGTTTGCCGACCAGCGCCGGAGATGCGCCCGGTGACGCGGTGATGCGCACGCTCGACGTCAACCTGCTGGGCGCGTGGCGGGTCACCGCGGCGTGCATCGATGAACTGGTTGCGCATCGAGGCCGGCTGGTCTTCGTCGCCTCGGAGCTGGCCTACGCCACCCTTCCGCTGGCGGCCGCGTACACGGTGTCGAAGCGCGGCCTGACGGCGTACGCGGACAGCGTTCGAGCCGAGTACGGCAGCCATGTCGGGGTGACCACCGTCTATCCCGGCTACATCCGCACCGCCATCCACGACGCCGGCATCGCCGCCGGTCTGTCGCTGGAGTCGATGACGCGCCCGCAGTCGGCCGGTGACGTCGCCGCCACCGTGGTGCGCGCGCTGACGGCGACGCACCAGCCCAGGGACACAGCCTGCGCTGCTCTGGGTCGCTTCGAGCTGGCGGCGGCCCGCCACCTCCCCGGAGTCGTCGACGCGGTGATCCGTCGTCGGCTGAGGCGCGAGGTCGCGAGCGGCGGATACACCACGGCTCCGCTGGCGGCAGCCATGCGCAACCGCCTGGGATTCTGAGCAGGCGATTGGGCGCCCGCGGGCCGGATTGTGGCGCCCGTGGACGGGCTGCTCCGCCTACTCTTACGCCATGTCCAGCCGCACGCGACGCAGCGAGCTCGACCTGCCCAGCAGGCACGGCGTTGGCGCGGGCTTGCGCCGCTGGACGATCCCCGCGATCGGCGCGCTCACCCCGGTGGGGCTGATCGTCGTCAACATCGCCGCCTTCATCGTCCACAACCTCGCGCAGTTCCGGCTCGGCATCAGCGTGCTCGCCTTCGTCAGCGGCCTGATGCTCAACGCCTGGGCGGGGCTGAAGATCTACCGGGTGGCCAAGCTCCGTTTCCCCCACTTCGGGCTGCTCCACGACCGCAACCAGGAGGTGGTGCTGGTGGTGGGCATGGCAGTGATCGCGGGCATCTCCTTTGTGGAGGCGCTCTTCTGCTACAACGGGTTGAGCAACGAGGCCAACCTGCCCAACGCGCCCACGTTCATCCTCGGCATCGTGGCCATCGCCATCCCCATTCTTCTCCAGGCTCTGTTCGGCCGTCTCCTCGCGGAGCGCAACGAGCAGCGGGCCGGTGAGCGCGTCGACGGTTACCCACTGCCCCCACCCCCGGCGCCCGGGGACACCTGGAAGCCCTAGTGGTCACTGCGCAACTGGTTCTGCACCACGCGCTGCTGGCTCGGGCCGGCGGCGGCCAGGGCTTCGGCGGAGGCGGCTTCAGCGGGGGAGGCGGCGGCTTCGGCGGGGGTGGCTACTACGGTGGCGGCGGCTACTACGGCGGAGGCGGGCTGGGCTCGCTCGGCCTCATCTCGCTGCTCTTCTTCGGCGGCGGTCCCATCTTCTTCATCTTCCTTCTGCTCGCCGCCTTCAACGCGTGGCGGCGCATGGCCGGCGGCGGCCCGCGAGGATTCGCTCGGGGCGGCTATTCCGCGCCGCAGTACGGGCAGTACGGTGACGACCGCCCGATCGGCGTCCCCACCGGATTCGGGGTGGGCCAGCCGTCGCCGTCGTCGCCGTCCGCCGGCGGCGTGGCGGCCGGGCTGGCGGCGATTCGCGCCCACGATCCCCAGTTCGACGAGACCGAGTTCGTCAACCTCGCGCAGCGGGAGTTCTTCATGGTCCAGCAGGCGTGGAGCGACCGCAAGCCGGAGGAGAGCCGGCGGGTCATGTCGGACACCCTGTGGGACCAGCATCGCGCCCAGATCGAGCAGTACGTCGCCAAGGGGCAGCGCAACGTGCTCGACAACCTGGCCCTGGCCGGCGCCACCATCATCAGCGCCGGCAGCGACGGCCACCACGACCACATCCAGCTCCACATGCACGCCGCCTGTGCCGACTACGACATCGACGTGGCCACCAACAAGATCGTCCGCGGAGACCGGAGTGTTCGGGAGTGGTATGAGGACTGGCTGTTCGAGCGGTCCGCCACGGCGACCACCCGTCCAGACGGCGGCACCTTGGCGCAGCGCTGCCCCAACTGCGGGGCGCCCCTGGACGTCGACCTCAGTGGGGTGTGCTCGTACTGCAAGGCGCCGGTGATGAGCGGCGACTACGACTGGGTTCTGGCCAGGATCGACCAGGTCCAGTAGCTACTGTTCTTTGTCGGCCTCCGCTACGGCGCGGCTCTGCAGCTCGTTGACGACGTTGACGTCGGCGAGGGTGGTGGTGTCACCGAGCGTGCGGTTCTCGGAGATGTCGCGGAGCAGGCGGCGCATGATCTTGCCGCTCCGAGTCTTGGGCAGCTCCGGCGTGAAGGTGATCCACTTGGGCTTGGCGATGGCCCCGATCAGCTTGCCGACGTGCTCGCGGAGCTCGGCGGCGAGCTCCGTCGACTCCTCGATGCCACCGCGGACTGTCACGAACGCGGAGATCGCCTGCCCGGTCTGCTCGTCACTCTTGGCGGTGACGGCCGCCTCGGCGACCGAGGGGTGATCGACCAGCGCTGACTCGACCTCGGTCGTGCTGATGCGGTGCCCGGAGACGTTCATGACATCGTCGACGCGGCCCATGAACCAGTAGTCACCGTCCTCGTCGATGCGCGCTCCGTCACCGGCGAAGTACTTGTCTCCGTACTTCTTCCAGTACGTCTCCTTGTAGCGCTCGTCGTCGCCCCAGATGCCTCGCAGCATCCCCGGCCAGGGCTTGGTGAGCACCGCGTAGCCGCCACCACCGAGCGGGACGTCGATGCCCTTCTCGTCCACCACCGAGGCGCCGATCCCCGGGAGCGGACGCGTCGCCGAACCCGGTTTCAGGGTGGTGACGCCGGGGAGGGGCGCGATCATGATCCCCCCGGTCTCGGTCTGCCACCAGGTGTCGACCACGGGAACGCGATCGCCGCCGATCACCTGGCGGTACCAGATCCACGCCTCCGGGTTGATGGGCTCGCCGACCGTGCCGAGCACGCGCAGCGACGTCAGGCCGTGGCGGTCGGGATACTCGCGGCCCCACTTCATGAAGGTGCGGATGGCGGTGGGCGCGCAGTACAGCACGGTGACGCCGTACTTCTCGATCGTCGCCCACCAGCGGTCCTTGTTGGGAAAGTCCGGGGTGCCCTCGTACATCACCGAGGTGGCGCCGTTGCCGAGCGGCGCGTAGACGATGTAGGTGTGCCCCGTCACCCAGCCGATGTCGGCGGCGCACCAATAGACGCTGTCAGGGTGGATATCGAAGACCAGCTCGTGCGTGTACATGCCATACAGCAGATACCCGGCCGTGGTGTGCTTGATGCCCTTGGGCTTGGCGGTCGTCCCCGATGTGTACAGGGTGAACAGCAGGTCCTCGGAGTCCATCGCCTCCGGCTCGCAGGTGGCCTCGTGCTCGGCGACAAGGTCGTGGTACCAGTGGTCGCGCCCCTCCTGCATCGGCACCTCGTTGCCGGTCCGGCGCACCACCACGACGCTGCGGATGGTCTCGGTCTTGGTCAGCGCCTCGTCGACGTTGCGCTTCAGCGGCACGGTGTTGCCGCGCCGCCAGGCCTCGTCCTGGGTGATCAGGCACACCGAGCCGGAATCGTTCATCCGGTCGCAGACCGCATCGGCGGAGAAGCCTCCGAACACCACCGAGTGCGCGGCGCCGATCCGCGCGCAGGCCAGCATGGCCACCGGCAGCTCCGGGATCATGCCCATGTAGATGCCCACCCGGTCGCCGCGCTTGACGCCCAGCGACTTCAGCCCATTGGCGAGACGGCAGACCTGCTCGAGCAGCTCGGCGTAGGTGATGCCGCGGGTGTCGCCGGGCTCACCCTCCCAGAGGTAGGCGACCTTGTCGCCACGGCCGTTGTCCACGTGACGATCGAGACACTGGT
>DAIUFS010000029.1:0-23117 GCA_036844485.1 Candidatus Dormiibacterota bacterium
CAGCCCAGCCCCGCGCGGCCGTGCCGCGCGGGGAGTGGGCTGCAAGCGCCAGATGGCATGGGCCTCAACGAGGACGTGAAGCCGCGGATGGTGAGGTGGCCCGGCGCCTGCTGCCCGTGGTTCCCGATGGGAGGGGATGAGCCCCACATCTTGTGGTCCCAAGGTGATCCTACCACATCATGCGGGGCTCCATGGGGCCGTTGGTCACCCTCCGCGGGACACTCGCCCAGAGTGGTCTCGAACTCGGCTCCGCGGCCGATCCGATACCCTTGGCCGCGCCCCATGGCCAAGAAGACTCGCAAACAGAAGCAGCGCACCGCCACGCGCCGTCCCGGCCCGTCCACAGCCCCGCCCTCCGCCACCGCGCCCAGCGGCGTCGCCGTCGAGGCGGAGGACCTCCAGCCCGCCTCCTCGGTCGTCGCGGAGGTGAAGTCCGCCGACCCCGGCCGCCGCAGGGTCGAGCGAGTGACCCCGGCCGCGGCCGCAGCAGTCGCCGTGCCAGCCGGCCGCGCCCGGCCGGCACGGGGCCAGACTGCCGGGTACATCCAGCCGCTGGAGAGTGAGGACGCCGCCATCCCCTTCGACCGCGTGCCCTATGTGCCGGCCGACCTCCGCCGTGTGGCCATCATCGCCGGGCTGATGATCCTGCTCATCATCGTTGCGGACATCATTGTCAGCAACGTGGTGAAGTAACGGCGCCCGTGCGGGTCATCCTCTACACCGGCAAGGGCGGGGTGGGCAAGACCACCGTCGCGGCAGCGACGGCGGTCGCCTGCGCCAAGCTGGGTCACCGCACCCTGATCATCTCCACCGATGCCGCCCACTCTCTCGGCGACTCCTTCGACATGGAGCTCGGCGACCATCCCACCCCAGTGGCCCCCAACCTCGACGCTCAGGAGATCAACGCGCTCCACGAGATGGAGGAGCACTGGGAGCGTGTCCACAGCTATCTGATCTCGTTGTTCGCGTCGTGGGGCGTCACCGATTTCGTGGCCGAGGAGATGGCCACCCCTCCCGGGATGGAGGAGGTGGCCAGCCTGATGTGGATCAAGCGGCACAAGGACCAGGGCAAGTACGACGTCGTCATCGTCGACTGCGCGCCCACCGGGGAAACCCTGCAGCTGCTCGCCTTCCCGGACGTGGCCCGCTGGTACCTGACCAAGATCTTTCCGCTCGAGCGCAAGGTGTGGAAGGTCGCCCGGCCGGTCGTCCAGCCCTTCACCAACATCCCCCTTCCCACCGACGACATCTTCGGGCACGTCAAGGATCTGCTCTTCGACCTCGACGGCATGAAGAACATCCTCGGCGACCCCAAGGTATGCACCGTTCGGCTGGTGCTCAACCTCGAGAAGATGGTGGTCAAGGAGGCGCAGCGCGCCTTCACCTACCTCTGCCTCTACGACTACCTCACCGACCTCGTGGTGGTGAACCGCGTGCTCCCCGATGCGGTCAAGGACGAGTACTTCGACGCGTGGCACCGTTCTCAGAAGAAGTACGACGCCTTGGTCGACGTCGCCTTCTCCCCGGTGCCGATCCGGCGCACCCCGCTGTTCGACCACGAGATCGTCGGGTTGAAGTCGCTGGCGGAGATGGCCCAGGCCATCTTCGGCGACACCGATCCCACCCAGCACTTCCATACCACTGTCTCGCAGCAGCTCAAGAAGGTGGGCACCGGCTACGAGCTCCGGTTGCAGCTGCCCTTCGTCGACAAGGACGAGGTGGACATCACCCACCGCCCTGGAGAGCTCTTCATTAGCGTTGGACCATACAAGCGCGAGATCAGCCTTCCTCGCGTGCTCAACGGCACCAGGGTGACCCGCGGCAAGCTCGACGAGGGCGTTCTTCGGGTCACCTTCTCGGGGGCTTCCAAATGAGCAATGCAGGGGCATTTCCCAACAAGGTGCTGAGCGACGCCGCTCGGCTCCTGGCCACGTCCCTCGGTGAGCTGGTGCCCTCGGAGGCCCAACTCCACCTGCTCAACGCCCAGCGTGAGCTGCTCCTGGCCATTGCGGTCATCATCGAGCACAACAGCGGCCGCACCCCGCGGCGGCCCAAGGCCGCCGGCACGCCGCGCAAACCCGCTTCCCGCCGCCCCAAGCGCGTCAAACTAGATTGAGCCGCCGCGACCGCCGGGCCGAGCGTCCGTCGCAGGTCGTGGTCGACGGAGTGGTGTGGCCCGTGCAGGGTGCCCAGGCGGCAATCGTGGACGGATCGCGCGTGCTCCTCCAGTTGCGCCCCTTCCCCCCCGGCTGGGAGCTCCCCGGCGGCCACGTCGAGCGTGATGAGGACCCCGCTCAGACAGCCGTGCGCGAAGCCGAGGAGGAGACCGGCTACCAGGTCAACATCCGCGGCCTGGTGGGCGTGTACTCCTGGAGCGGCCTGCGCAACGCCGCCGACGCCGTCTTCCTCGCCGAGATCGCCGGGGGCCACTCGCGGTGGAGCATCGAGGCCCTGCGCACGATCTTCGTCACCGCCGACAGGATTCCCCGCACCGCATTCCCCTGGTGCCGCCAGCGCGTGTACGACGCCCTGGCCCGCTCCGAGGGCGCTCCCCCGGTGCACCGCGTCCAGCCGATCACCCCGCGGACTGTCGCCGCCTTCAGCACCAGCTGGCTCAGCGCCCCCCTGGACCGGCTGCGCCGTCACGGCCGGGATGACGGTGACTGAGGCCCTTCTGTTCGGCGGCGGGCTGGTGCTCATCGTTGCCGGATCCGAGCTGTTCACCAACGCCGTGGAGTGGGCCGGCTTCCGGATGAAGCTGGCCAGCGGCGCCACCGGCAGCCTGCTCGCCGCGCTGGGAACCTCCTTGCCCGAGACGGTGGTGCCCGTGGTGGCGCTGGTCACCGGCCAGCCGTCGGCGGCGTCGGTGGCCACCGGGGCGGTGCTCGGCTCCTCCTTTCTGCTTCTCGGCGTGGGCACGGCGGTCACCGCCGCCGCCGTGCTCCTGCGCGGCCGCAAACGGCAGCTGCGGCTCGACGCGCCCCAGGTGCGCCGTGACCTCGGGCTGTTCATCGCTGGGTTCTCGCTCGTGCTGGTCGCCATCGTTCTGCCCACGCCGGCGCGAATCGTGCTGGGCATCGGCCTGCTGATCGCGTACGCGCTCTATGTGCGGGCCACTCTGGCCGGCGGCAACCCCAGCGAGTCCACGCCGGAGCCGCTCCACCTGGTTCGCTGGCATGGCGCCAACCCGTCGTCGGTGTGGGTCGCGGTCCAGCTCGCCGCCGCGGTGGCCATGCTGATCGCCGGCTCCGACCTGTTCGTCCGCGCGCTCAACGATGTGGCCAGCTCGCTGCACACCAATCCGCTGACGCTGGCGGTGATCGTCGTGCCGGTGGCGACAGAGCTCCCCGAGACGCTCAACAGCGTTCTCTGGGTGCGCAGCGGCGATGACCATCTGGCCTTCGGCAACGTGGCCGGCTCCGCAGCCTTCCAGGCGTGCATCCTCGGGTTCATCGGGCTCAGCTTCACGCCCTGGAGGCCCGACTTCAACGGCGTGCTCAGCGGCCTGCTCACACTCGGCACCGCCGTGTACCTGCTCGCCCTGCTCCGCAACGGCTCGGCGCATGGCCGATGGCTTCTGCTCGCCGGGGTGCCGTGGCTGGGCTACGTCATCGCCGAGATCTTCGCGGGAGGCCGTCTGGGGTCCTGACGCGGGGCGCGGGACGCGATCGCGACAATGTGCGGCGCCGAACGCAGACATCACCAGGAGAGAGCATGCATCTCGACGGAAAGGTAGCCGTCGTCACCGGCAGCGGCCGCGGCATCGGCCGGGCCTACGCGAAGGCGCTCGCCGAAGCGGGCTGCGCTGTGGTCATCAACGACGTCGATTCCGATGTCGCCGCGGAGACGGTCAAGGAGCTCACCGACAGCGGGGCCAAGGCGGTCGCCGAGGTGGCGGCGGTGGGCAGCACGGAGGCCGCCGAGGGGCTGGTGCAGCGCGCTGTCGACAGCTTCGGCGGCATCGACATCATGTGCACCAACGCGGGCATCCTCCGCGACCGCGTGCTCTGGAAGATGAGCGACGAGGACTTCGACGCCGTCATCGAGACGCACATGCGCGGCACCTTCACCTGCGCCCGCGCCGCCACAGTTCGCATGCGTGAGCAGGGACGCGGTGGGCGGATCGTGGTGATCTCGTCGTGGGCTGGGCAGCGCGGCAACTTCGGGCAGACCAACTACGCCGGCGCCAAGGCCGGCATCGCGGCGTTCGCGCGCACCTGGGCTCTCGAGCTGGCCCGCGCGCAGATCACCGTCAATGCGATCGTCCCCAACGCCATCACCCGGATGATCGCCAGCATCCCGGGGATGGCCGAGATGGTCGAGGCGGCGGAGAAGGGCGAACCATTGCCCGACCTGATCCGCAAGCAGATGGGCATGGGCATGCCCGAGGACGTGGCGCCGCTACTGGTGTTCCTCTGTTCCGACGCCGCCAAGGACGTCACCGGACAGTGCATCGGCCTGGGAGGCGACAAGCTGTCCCTGTGGTCGCATCCTCAGGAGATCAGCGCTGCCTACCGCGACGGTGGCTGGACGGCCGACGCCATCGCCGAGGTGTGGTCATCCTCGGTGGGTTCACGGCTGGAGACGTACGGGATTCCCTTCCTCGGCGGCGGCCAGTAGCCGCCTGACGCGGCCATGAGCCTCCGCGACGCCCTGCTCGTCCTGGCGGGCGGCCTGGTGGCCGGCGCCGCCAATACCATCGCCGGGGGAGGGTCGCTGCTCAGCTTTCCGCTGCTCGTCGCCCTGGGGCTGCCACCGCTCGCGGCCAACGTCACCAACACCATCGGCATCGTTCCAGCAGCGCTCGGCGGCGCTCTTGGATTCCGCCGCGACCTGGCTGCCCAGAAGGATCGCCTGCTCGGGCTGCTCCCATTCGCCGTGGTCGGTGCCATCGCCGGAGGGGTGCTGCTGCTGACCACGCCCGCGCACGCGTTCAACCGGGTGGTGCCCGTGCTGATCGTGGTGGCCTGCGTGATGCTGCTCCTGCAGCGCCGCATCGCCGAGACCTTGGTGGGACGGCACGGCGGGCGCTCGTGGCTGCTGCGGGTCGGCATGCTGGGCACCGCCGTCTACGGAGGATATTTCGGCGCCGCCGTCAGCGTGCTGGTGCTGGCTCTGCTGGCCGTAACGGTGGAGGACACGCTGCCGCGCCTCAACGCCCTCAAGGTGCCGCTCGCCGGTGTGATGAACCTGGTGGCGGGAATCGTCTTCGCCTTCTTCGCACCGGTGCACTGGTTGTTCGTGCTTGTCCTGGCACCCTCGACGCTGGTGGGCGGCCGCCTCGGTGCTTCGGCCGCCCGCCACATTCCGGCTCAGGCACTCCGCATCGTGGTGGTGGTGCTCGGCCTCGGCGCCGCCGCCTGGCTGCAGCTCTCGCAATGAGCATGCTGATCGGAGCCCACGTCTCGATACGTGGCGGTGTGCACAACGCCGTCGACAACGCGCTCGCCATCGGCGCCGATGTGTTCCAGACGCATCCCACCCCTGCGGTGATGTGGCGGCCCCTGCGCCTCGACGAGGAGATGGTCGACGCGTACCTGCGGAAGTACTCCGCGGCGGGCATGCGCGGCCATTACCTGCACGCTGTCTACCTCATCAACCTGGCCACTCCCAAAGAGCAGCTGCTCGGTCAATCGATCGGCTCGCTGGTTCACTATATGGAGCTCGCCGGGCTGCTCCAGGCGGATGGTGTGGTGTTCCATCCCGGCTCTCATGTCGGCGCCGGCTTCGAGGCAACAGTGGAGCAGGTCGCGGCGGCAATCCGCGAGGTGCTCGACCGCGTCCCAGACGTTCAGGCCAGGCTGCTGGTGGAGAACAGCGCCGGCTCCGGTGGCTGCGTCGGATGCAGCTTCGAGGAGCTCGGGCGAATCGTCGAGGCGGCCGATTCGGACCGTGTCGGGGTGTGTCTCGACACCCAGCACATGTTCGCCAGCGGCTACGACGTGCGCACGCCCGAGCAGGTGTCGTCGACACTCGATCGCTTTGCCACCGACGTCGGCTTCGACAGGCTGGCGCTCGTCCACGCCAACGACTCGCGCACACCCCTGGGCAGCAACGCCGACCGCCATGCCAACATCGGCGATGGTGAGATGGGGATCGAGTCATTTCGCCTGCTTCTCGCGGACGCTCGCCTGCGCCAGGTGCCCTGGATCATCGAGGTGCCCGGCGAGGAGCGCCGCGGCCCGGACCTGGTCAACATCAACCGGATCCGCGAGTGCGCGGGACTGGCTCCGAGGGTCGTGGAACCCCTGGGGGCTGGCTGAGGGCTACTGTCAGGGCCCGTGGAGGTCCGCTTCCCGCCGAAGCTGCGCCGCGGCGACACCGTCCGGGTCGTCGCCCCGGCAAGGTCGCGGGCGATGCTGCAGCACAACTACAGCTCCACCATCGACGCACGCTTTGCCGACATGGGGTTGACGCTCACCTACGGTCGGCACGTCGATGAGCGAGACGACTTCGACTCCTCCTCCGTCACCTCACGCGTCGAGGACCTGCGTGAGGCCTTCGCAGACCCAACGGTGGCCGGCATCATCACGGTGATCGGCGGTTTCAACAGCAACGAGCTCCTGCCCCACCTGGACTGGAATCTCATCGCCGCCAACCCGAAGATCCTGTGCGGATATTCCGACATCACGGCGTTGCAGAACGCGATCCTGGCCAAGACGGGGCTGGTGACCTACTCAGGACCCCATTGGTCCACCTTCGGAATGCGGGATCACTTCGAGCAGACGCAGCAGTGGTTCATCGACACGCTGATCCACACCGGTCCGGTGGAGTTGCACGCCACATCGATGTGGACGGACGACCTGTGGTTCTTGGAGCAGGACCATCGTGAACAGCTGCCCGGCGAGGGCTGGTGGCCGATTCAGGATGGCAGTACCGAAGGCCGGATTGTCGGCACCAACCTCTGCACCCTGAACCTGCTGCAGGGCACCGGGATGATGCCATCGTTGGACGGTGCCGTGCTGGCCCTCGAGGACGACTGGATGAGCAACCCCGTGACTTTCGCCCGGGACCTCACCTCTCTGCTTCAGCTTCCCGACGCACGCCGCATCCGCGGGCTGGCGATCGGACGTTTCCAGCGCAAGAGCCAGATGACTCGGAAACTTCTGGAACAGATCGTCGCCAACCAGCCGCGCCTCGGCGACCTGCCTGTGCTCGCCAACGCCGACTTCGGGCACACCTCCCCGCTGGCGACGATCCCCATCGGTGGAACCGCGGCGCTGGAGGTTGGCGGCGACAACAGCCGCCTCACGATCACCGATCACTAGCTTCGCGTGGCTGCAGTTCTCGTCGTCGAAGTACCCGAAGGCGGTGAACCAGTTGACGACCACGTCGAACTCGCCCGGCCTGCCGAGCTCTCGCATATCGCCTTGCACGTACTCGACGTCCAGGTGGAGCGCCTCAGCCTCCTGCCGGGCGCGATCGAGAAAGCGCGGGGTCAGGTCCAATCCCACAACGCTGGCCCCTCTCGCAGCCAGCCGGTTGGACAGACGACCGTGGCCGCACGCCAGGTCGAGAACTCGGTCGCCTGGACGCAGGTTGCCCAACGACCAGATCAGGTCAGCCTCGTCATCGCTCCGCTCGCTGAGGATGCCCTCGTAGAAGTACAGGTAGTCCTCATCGAAGACGGCGCCAGCGTCCCATTCAGTATCCATGCCTTACAGACCACCAGCCACGCGCAGGGTGGCCCCGGTGACGTAGGACGCGTCGGAGCACAGCAGCCATGCGATGGCGGCGGCGACCTCGTGGGGTTCGCCCGGACGCCCGAGCGGGATGCGCGCCGCGGCCCGGTCTGCCCGATCGGGATCGCCGGCCGCGCTGTGGATCTGCGTACGGATGACTCCAGGAGCCACCGCGTTGACACGAATGCCGTCCTCCGCGAGCTCCTTGCTCAAGCCGATGGTCAGTGCATCAACTCCCGCCTTGGCCGCGGCGTAGTGCACGTATTCATGCGCCGAGCCCAGAGTGGCCGCGGCCGAGGAGACATTCACGATCGCACCACCCGAACCATCGCGGCGGGTGGACATGACCTGGGCCGCACGGCGAGCGCACAGCAGGACGCCGAGAAGGTTGACCTCGAGAACCGCTCGCACCACCTCAACAGGCGTGTCGGCGAGATCCCCGAGATGGAGTGTGGCGCCGGCGTTGTTGACCAGGCCAGTCACCGGACCCAGCTCCTGCTGGGCGACCGCGAACAGCCGCTCCACCCCGTTCTCGGAGGTGACGTCCGCTCTCACCGCGACGGCGCGAGCGCCCTCCTCTTCAGCCGCCCGGACAACCAGCCGCGCGGCGTCCTCGTCACTGCGGAAGTTGACCGCCACGTCGTGGCCATTGCGGGCGAGATGCAGGGCGGTCGCCGCCCCGATGCCCCGACTCGCACCCGTGACTATGGTGACCTTCCGGCGAGCGGTGTCCACACGCTGATCATTGCTCAGCCGGAAGGCGCCTCCGGTGGCGGGGCGTCGGCGGGCGGCCGTGGGGCGTCGCCCGGCGGCGGGTGGGTGGAAACCGGGCCGCCCGGCGGCGGTGCTCTCCAATCGGGCCCGGCGGTGGTCAGCCGCAGCCTCGAGCCCTGCGCCAGGTCGACGACGTTGGCCGCCAGCGCGAGGACGAGGGCGACCAGCACGAGGATGAACCCGATGGCGGCGTGAATGCTGAAGAAACTGTCCAAGCCTCCGGCGATGCCCAGGCCGGAGAGGGAGGATCCGCCTCCCGAGGAGGTCAGCTTGTTGAGGATCGGGGTGTGCACGGACGCGTTGTTGATGACGATGAGACCAGCCGCCACCAGGGCGGCCCCACCCGCGATCCAGGCGCGCAGCGGGCGACGCAACGCGGTGGCGACGACGCCAAGCAGGATGAGAACCAACGCCACCACCATGAGCGGCTGGACGCCGATGCCCGCGTCCTTCGACACAGTCGAGGATGCCGACGACGAGGCCGACGCCGACCCGGTGTCGCAACCGGGGATGCTCGTGGCTGTGCTGGGCGTGCCTCCGGTGAGCAGGTCGACCCCGCTGTAGGTGACCAGGTCCCGGCCGTTGAGCGCCTGCAGGCACGAGGTCAGCGCCGCGGAATTGCCGGAGTTGCCCGACCCTCCCGCCTGAGAGAGCGCGCTGCCCAGGGCCGCCCCGCCGGCTGCCGTGTTGCAGGAGACGCCCACGAACGGCAGCAGGAAACAGAGCGCAGCCAGCACAAGAAGGATCGGCGACACGCCGCGCGTGGTCTTTTCGGCGGTGGTGGGCATGTCTCCTCTTCCCATTCCCACAGGTGTCCGCGCACTGTACGTGGCGGGCCCCGTCCTGTGTGCCCGCCCCCGTCAACCCACGCGATCGCCGGGCTGGCACTCACCGTCGGGACGGAGCAGGGTCACGGCACCCCCGCCGTGCTGGTAAGCGCCTAGCACCAGCACCTCGCTGCGCAGAGGTCCGATCTGCCGCGGCGGCAGGTTGACGACCGCCACCACGAGCGTGTCGATCAACTGGGCGGGCGTGTAGTTGTCAGTCAGGCGCGCGGATGAGCTGCGCTGTCCCAGATCGCCGAGGTCGATGACCATCCGGTAGGCGGGGACGCGCGCCTCCGCGAACCACTCACACTCCACAACCCGGCCGATGCGGATGTCGATGTCGAAGAAGTGCTGTGCCGGCACCGTGCGCGCCGTGGGCTTCGTCATCGCGCGAGTATCGAGTGCGCCGCGGAACGCTGTCTATACTGCCGTACAGATCACGAGGGAGGACTCGCGTGCGTGGCGCCCGCCACCTGCTCGGCACCACAGTGGCACTGGCTGTGCTGGCGGGGTGTGGCATGGCTCCGGCCGACCCTGCGCAACTGCTCCGCGACGCCAAGCACAGCATCGATTCGGCCGCCTCGATGCACTTCACGCTGACCAGCCAGAACGCCACCGGCGCGGGCCCGCTGATCAGCGGCGGCGACGGAGACGCGCGCCGTCCCAACAGCTTCAGCGGCAACCTCAGCGTCATCGCGGCTGGGTTCTCGCTGAGCGTGGGGGTGGTGTCGACCGGCGGCGTGTTCTACGCCAAGACGCCTCTGAGCAGCGGCTACGACAGGACCAATCCGTCGACCTACGGCTTCGGTGACCCGGCTCAGCTGCTCGACCCCAACCACGGTCTCTCCAGCCTGCTGCCGGCCTGCACCGGCCCCACCAATCGCGACGCCGACCGTCTCCACGGAGAGCAGCTCGACGAGGTGGGGTGCTCGCTGCCGGGCGCGCGTGTGGCGGCACTGCTGACCAGCGCCGATGCAACGCAACCGGTGCAGGCCACGATCGGCGTCGACGCCAGCAGCCACCAGCTTCGTCGTATCGTCCTGCTCGGCCCGTTCTTCGAGAAGGCCCACTCCAGCACGTTCACACTGGTTCTTGACAGGTACGGCGAGAACGTGACGATCACGCCTCCGGCCGGCTGAGGTGCCCGAGACCGCGGGCCAGGTCCCGCGGGGAGCCCGGCTGCGGCTGGGGTTCGCCAGCGCCGGGGTGCTGCTCGGCGCCGCGGACACCTACGTCGTGGTCATCGCCCTGCCCGCCATCATGACCTCGGTCGGGGTCGATCTCGCCCACCTCCAGGAGGCGACGCCGATCATCAGTTGCTTCCTGCTCGGCTACGTCGCCGTGCTGCCGCTGCTGGGACGGCTTTCCGACCTGTACGGCCGTGCTCCGGTGCTGACCGCCTGCCTGGTCGTCTTCGCAGGCGGCTCGCTGCTCACCGCGTCGGCGAACACGCTCGGGGCGGTGGTGGTGGGGCGCACCCTCCAGGGGGCCGGCGGAGGCGGTCTGGTGCCGGTCACCCTCGCGCTGGTCGCCGACCTCTGGCCAGCGCGCCGCCGCGGCCTGCCGCTGGGGCTGGTCGCGGGCGTGCAGGAGTTCGGCAGCGTCATCGGTCCCCTCTACGGCGCCGCGCTAACAGCGGCGAGTACCTGGAGGGCGATCTTCTACGTCAACATGCCGCTGGCTGCGGCCGTGGGCGCCGGCGTGCGCACACGCAGGCGACGAGATGCCCGTGGTCCGGCGATGCGGCGTCAGGATCGCCCCGGCCAAGGGCTGGCGGCGCTGTGTGTCGTCGCCACGGTGCTGGCGGTGGCCGCGCCGGCGGCACTCGCCGACAACGTCACCGCCGGCGTGGCCTTCGCTCCGCTCCTCCCGGATGCGGGCATCACCGCGCCGATCACCCTGGTGGCTCTGCTCAGCGCGATAGCCCTGGTGGTTCGTGAGCTGACCGTCCCCGACACCGTGCAGGCGCTCATCCCGCTGCGCGGCTTGGCTCGCGGTCTGCGGCGTGTCGACTGGGTGGGGGGCGTGCTGGTGGCGCTGGTTCTCAGTTGCATCGTTGTCGCATTCGCCACCGCCGACCCGCAGCACAACGTGGTGGGAACCGCGGCGGCGGTGCTGCTCCCCGCCGGCGCGATCCTGGCCGTTCTCTTCGTGATGCGCGAGCGCCGCATCCCCGAGCCCCTGATCGACCTGCGCGCCTTTGGTGATCGTGCGGCGCTCGGGTCTGTGGCGACCAACCTCGCCGTCGGTGCCGCCCTGATGGCAGCGCTGGTGGACATTCCCGTGTTCGCCCGCACCACCGCGGCCGCCGATACCCAGGTCGGCGCCGCGCTGGTGCTGGCGCGACTGCTGGTCGCCGTTCCCGCCGGCGCCCTGCTCGGCGGGGTGCTGGTCGGACGGCTCGGCTACCGCGCCGTCGCCGGTGCGGGCATGCTTCTCGCCGCATTGATGTTCACAGTCATGGCCGGCTGGACCGCCACCACCCTTGACGACCCGCTGGCGGGCCAGCGCTGGCTGCACACCAGTGACCTCGTGCTGGTGAGCTGCGGCCTGGGTTTCGGGCTCGCCATCGTGCCCGTGACGGCGGCGATGCTCGGGGCAGTTCCCCAGCGCCTCCACGGCGTCGCCGCGTCCCTGACGGTGGCGGCCCGCATGGTGGGCATGCTGACCGGGCTGTCGCTGCTCACCGCCATCGGGCTGCGGCGCTTCTACAGCGTGCAGGCGACGCTTCCCGACCCGGCCTCGCTGTGCCCCACTGCTCCGCTTCACTGCCCCGCCTACGACACCCTAGTGACAGGCGCGGCCCTCGATGAGCTCCACGTCATCTTTCTCGGCGCCGCCGTGTCCGCCGCGCTCGCCGCGGCGGTGGCGGTCGCGTCGTTGCGTCGACATGGCGAGGTGGACGGCCGCAGATTCCGCGAGGTGGGGGTGGCATGAGCGTCGACATCCAGGAGCACGAGCTGCCCTTGGAAGATGACCTGCTCATCGAGGCGATCGCCGAGGCTGCCTCCGCCGCCGGGGTGGAGACCTACCTGGTGGGCGGGTTCGTCCGCGACCGTCTGCTGGGTCGCGAGGGCAAGGACATCGACCTGCTCGCGGTCGGCGACGACGGCACCGCCGTCCTGGCCGGGCTGGCTCGCCGCTTCCACTGGTCGCCACCGCAGCGCTTCGACCGCTTCGGCACCGGCCAGGTGCGCGGAGCCGGATTTGTCGTGGAGGTGGTCCGGGCTCGCGCGGAGAGCTACGACCCCGCCTCGCGGAAGCCCGAGGTCCGGCCCGGCACCCTGGAGGAGGACGTCTGGCGCCGGGATTTCACCGTCAACGCCCTCTGCCAGACGCTCAACGGCCACGTCCTCGACATCACCGGACGAGGGCTCGACGACCTCAGGCACGGCATCCTGCGCACCCCTCTCGATCCCGAGCAGACCTTCAGCGAGGATCCCTTGCGCATGTTCCGCGCCGCTCGCTTCGCGGCCCAGCTCGGCTTCAGCACCGCCCCTGGACTGACCGAGGCGATGCGTCGCATGGCACCACGCTCGGAGATCCTCAGCGCCGAACGGGTGGCCGAGGAGCTCCGCCGCCTGCTCCTCTCGGAACACCCTCGGGCCGGCCTCGAGCTGCTCCGCGACGGCGGCCTGCTGGCGGTGTGGCTGCCGGAGCTCGAGGCCATGGTCGGGGTGGAGCAGGGCGGCTTCCACATCTACGACGTCTTCGATCACACCGCGCACACCGTCGCGACGGTGCCCCCCGACCTCGTCATCCGCCTGGCCGCTCTCCTCCATGACGTCGGCAAGCCACCCACCCACGCCGTCGACGCCCACGGCAAGCACATGTTCTACGACCATCCCCAGGTGGGCGCGGAGATGGCCACCGCGTTGCTGTCGCGGCTGCGTTTCAGCAACGACGAGATCGCCGCCGTGGCACTGCTGGTGCGCCATCACCTCCGTCCCATCCAGTACCGCCCTCACGAATGGAGTGACGCCGCGGTGCGCCGGCTGGTGCGCGACATCGGCGAGCAGCGCGGCCGTCTCCTCGACCTGGCGCGGGGCGACACGCATGCCTCGTCCTTCCCCGACACCATCGCCATCGACGAGCTCGAACAGCGCATGCGGCAGCTCGATGAGGGTGGCGCGGTGTCGCAGCTGCACGCACCACTCGACGGCAACGAGATCCTCCGCATCGCCGGGGGCCGAACGCCCGGACCGTGGGTGGGCCGGGTGTCGCGCGCGCTCGAGGAGGCGGTGCTCGAAGGTGACATCCCGCCGGCCGACGCGGATGCGGCACGGAGCTGGCTCGACGGGCATCGCCACCTGTTCGACGACTGACCCACTCACAGGTCGCCAGCCGGGGGGCGATAGAATGCCCACCTCATGCTGAGCCGAGTGCGCTACCTCAAGCGCTTCGCAGTCGACCTTCCGCGGCAGGCGCGCCTCGCCTACTGCCTGATGCGCGATCCGCGCGTCCCCCGCCGCACCAAGATCGCATTCGCTGTGGGCATGGGTGTCATCGTGACTCCGTTCGTGGATCTTCCCGCGGCGATTCCTCTGGTGGGTGAGCTCGACATGCTGGCCCTGTCGCTGCTGGCGCTGCGGCTCTTCATCGCCGCCTCCCCGGATGATGTGGTCATCGATCTGCAGCAGCAAATCCTTGAAGGGCGCAGCGTTTTCGACGAGGACCTGCACGACGGCGAGCGCATCGCCAGCGCCATCGCGCGACGCTTTCAGAGCGGCGACATGGCGTCGCATCACGCCGAGTTCAGCGAGTCCGCCCCGCCACCAGTCGCCGAGCCCGTGACCAGGGTGAGCGCGTGAAGGTGCTGTTCGTCAAGGAGGTCCAGGGGACCGCCAAAGCAGGAGATGTCAAGGAGGTATCGCCGGGCTACGCGCGTAACTACCTGCTCCCCAAGCGTCTCGCGGTGGTCGCCGACGATCGCGTTGTCGAGCAGATCAAGCACCGTGAGGAGGCCACGCGGCGCCGCGCCGAGAAGGTGCTGACCGAGGCACGCGAGGCGGCGGTGCGCCTGAAGAAGCTCACGGTCACTGTGTACGCGAAGACCGGCGAGGGGGGCCGGCTCTTCGGTTCTGTCACCAACGCCGACATCGCCACACAGCTCAAGCGCGAGGCGGGCCTCGACATCGACAAGCGCAAGATCGAGGTCGACCCTCCCATCAAGTCGCTCGGTCCCCACGAGGTCACCGTTCAGCTGCACACAGAGGTCACTGAGACACTGCGCGTCGTCGTCGCCGCGCAGTGAGCATGCGACCGTCTTCTGAGATCGCGGTCAACGTCACCGGCACGATCGCGTCCGGACGGGTGCCGCCGAGCGACCTCGGCGCTGAGCGCGCCGTGCTCGGCTCTCTGATGATCGACCAGACCTCGATCTCCGAGATCCGCGACCTTCTCGAGCCCGACGATTTCTACGCCGAGCGCCACGCGCACATCTACCGCGCCGCCACCGCCCTCGCCGACCGCGGCGACCCCATCGACGAGGTCACCCTCCAATCGCAGCTCGACCGCGGCCCGGGGATCGGCCGGGCGGGCGGTCTCGATTACATCACCGAGCTGACCCTCGAGGTGCCCACCGCGGCATCGGTGCGCCACTGGGCGGAGATCGTCATCAACCACGCCCTGCGGCGCCGCCTGATCGAGGCGGGAGGCGAGGTGGCGCGCCTCGGTTTCGACAACGCGGTGTCGGCGGTCGACGCCATCGAATCGGCGGAGCAGCGCATCTTCTCCATCAGCCAGGCGCGCCGGGGCAGCGAAGCCACCCACATCGCCCGGCTGGTGCACGACACCTGGGAGATGCTCGAGGAGCGGCTCCAGAAGAAGGAGCTGATCAACGGCGTCCGCACCAACTACGCCAGGCTGGACGGGCTCACCCAAGGCCTCCAGCCGCAGGAGCTGGTCATCCTGGCCGCCCGTCCCTCGGTGGGCAAGACCTCCTTCGCCCTCAACATCGCCCGCAACGCTGCGGTCCTCGCCCGGGTGCCGGTGGCCATCTTCTCCCTGGAGATGAGCCGGCAGGCGCTGGCTCAGCGGCTGATCTGCAGCGAGGCCATGGTCAACTCCCACGTCCTCCGCTCCGGCCAGGCCAGCCAGCTCGATTTCCAGCGCATCGCCGCGGCCATGGACAAGCTCACCCAGGCGGAGCTGTGGATCGACGACACCCCGCGCCTCTCCATCGCCACCCTCCGTGCCCGAGCCCGGCGCATGAAGTCGCAGCACGGCATCGGGCTGGTCATCATCGACTACCTCCAGCTCATGCAGGGCGGTCGCCAGGAATCGCGCGTGCAGGAGGTGTCGGACATCTCCTCGGGGCTGAAGGCGGTGGCCAAGGAGCTCGAGGTGCCCGTCCTGGCCCTCTCCCAGCTGTCCCGCGCCAGCGAGCAGCGCAACGACAAGCGCCCCCAGCTCTCCGACCTCCGCGACTCCGGAGCCATCGAGCAAGACGCCGACGTCGTCCTCTTCCTCTACCGCGAGGGCATGCACAAGCCGGACATCGACAAGGCTCGCACCGAGCTGATCGTGGCCAAGAATCGCAACGGTCCCGTCGGCGAGATCGAGCTCATCTTCAACGCCGAGCAGACCACCTTCCGCGAGCCGTACCCGCACGACGAGTAGCGCCCGGATATTGCTGAGCTTGTTACGGCTCTCGGCGGAAGCTGAGCGCGACGGCCGTCCGGGTTCGCCAGGCAGGTTCGGGCATCGAGCTGCTACGAGCGAAGGCTGCTGGTTTCTCGCGGCGTGTAAGTTTTTTTGACAGCCGTCGTTAGCAGGAGTGACGGAGCGCCGACCGTACCCGCACCCCGGGTACGGAGGTGGTTGAATGGCTGACGTGAGGAGAGTCATGACGGGCGTGCGCGCCGTATTCGGCTCCAAGTGGCTGCGCATCGGCGGCACGCTGGTCGGTGTCGCCTTCCTGGTTCACAACGTGGACATGGGCAAGGCGGGGCAGAGCCTGCTCGGGGCTGACTGGCGCTGGGCCGCGCTGGCGGCCGCGCTCACCACCGTTGCCTGCCTCGCCTCCGTCTTCGAATGGGGGGTGCTGCTGCGCAGCAGTGCCGGGCTCGGGGTCCGCAATCCCGTCGCCAGCGGCGAGCATCGCCAGCACCATCACCTCTTCACCTGGACGCGCCTCTCCTCGTCGTACCTGCAGAGCCTCTTCTTCGCTCAACTGCTGCCCGCCGGGGTCGGCGGGGACGCGATGAGGACCGTCGAGATGGGCAAGGTGGTGGGCCACGGCAAGATCCTCGCGTCACTGGCGGGGAGCCGCATGGCCGGGACCATGGGCATGGCCTTCTGGGGGCTGGCGGCGGCGGTGCTGCTGCGCGGCTGGATCGGCATCGGCTCGCTGGTCGGGGCCTGCGTGTTCGCGGCCGTCATGGTGCTGGCCTGGATGGCAGCCCTGGCCGCCGACCGCATCGTGGGCCGCCACGTTCTCGAGCGGAGCTCGCGGGCGTTCGTGCGCACCCTCCACAACTTCGCCCAGACGTTCTCGGGCTACCGGCGCCACCCTCACGCCATCATCCAGTGCATCGTGGTCGGGGCGGCGGGCTGGGGGGTGAACATCCTGGCCCTCGACATCTTCGCGAGGGCGATCGGCGTCGACGTCAGCTGGACCGTCTTTGCGGTGGCGATCCCGGTCACGCTGGTGGCGACGCTGACCCCCTTCTCGGTCAACGGCCTGGGCATCCGCGAGGGCGTTCTGGTGGGCATGCTGACGCACGCGGGCGTGTCCGCCGGCCACGCCGCGGCTATGGCGGTCCTGGTCGACCTCCAGATGCTCCCCTTTGGGATCCTCGGAGCTGGGTTGTGGATGCGCCACCGCCGGCGCAGCTCCGCCCCCGGCATCGCGGAGGTGGCCAAGGTGGAAGGCGAGGCCGCGCACGAGGTGGCCACGGCGGCCTGACCACGGCGCCCGCCGGCGATGACCTCAGGCTGCAACGACGCGCAACGCCTCGTTGACGGCTGGGCCACGGTCAACTCGCAGCCAATACACTCGGAACGCCCATGACCGGTCAGTTCAGCGACTTCCTGGCTGCCCACGCCGAGCGGGTCGCCGACGTCATGCGTCGCGCCGGCGCGGAGCAGGAGGTCCGCACGTCCGCGGGCGGTGACCGCGGGCCGCGGCAGTTCATCAATGCCGTCCTGGTGGCGCTGACCGCCGACGACCTCCGGCCGCTGATCACCTTCTACGACCTCGGCGGCGAGAAAACGGCAGGCATCGATCAGCGCCTGGAGAGCGCCATGGCCCGGCTCGGCGCGGTCCGCCGCGCCACCGCCGAGGTCGCGGCCGAGGAGATGCGGGAGCCCGAGCAGGTGGCTCTCGCCAAGACCGCAGCCGACGAGGTCGGGCTGATCGGAAGCCGGCTGGCGGCAACCGTCACCTCCTCGCTGGCCGCGCGACTCAGCGCCATGACCACCTCGAGCAGCGCCCGGGGCACCTCGATGAGCATCACCATGCACGAGCTGCGCCGACCGTTGACGATCCTGAACAGCTACGGGCAGCTGCTCTCCACGGGGATGCTCGGCCAGCTTCCCGAGACCGCCATGGTGGCGATCGAGGGGATCACCGCCAGCACCGAGATGATGGTGCGCATGGTCAACGCCATCGCCGAGGTGTCGCGCCTCGAGGATCCCGACGACCAGCTCAACTTCGAGGTCATCTCCATCGACGAGGTGGTCACAGGCGCCGTCGATCACGTCAGCATGGAGGCCAAGCTGCGCGACACCGTGATCGAGACCGACGTCCAATCGGGGGTGACCATCCGCGGCGACCGGCGCCGCCTCACCCTGGCCATGACCAATCTGATCGGCAACGCGGTCAAGCACGGCCCCCCGGGCTCCACCATCACCGTGCGCGCCTTTGGTGACGACGCCGGCGCCCATTTCCTGGTCCGCGATCGCGGCCAGGGCTTCCCCAACGAGGACGCCAACCACCTCTTCGACAAGTACTTCCGCTCCGTGTCCGAGCGCCAGCGCAAGGTGCCGGGGAGCGGGCTCGGGCTGTTCATCGTGAAGACGGTGGCCGAACGCCACAATGGCGAGGTCTCCGCCCGCTCCACGTCCGGCGAGGGCGCGGAGTTCGAGATGATCATCCCGAACCACCAGTAGCAACGGGCGGCCGGCCGGGTGAGGCGCAGCCCGCGGAGCCTGAGTCAATGAGCAGCACCGCCGCCAGCCGTATGG
Source organism: Candidatus Dormiibacterota bacterium (assembly GCA_036844485.1). GTDB lineage: Bacteria > Chloroflexota > Dormibacteria > Aeolococcales > Aeolococcaceae > Aeolococcus. The sequence goes on from DAIUFS010000029.1 coordinate 18,473, forward strand.
AGCGCGACTCGATGGGCGAGTTCGAGGTTCCCGCCGACGCCTACTACGGCGCCACCACCGTGCGCGCGCAGCGCAACTTCCCGATCAGCGATCTGCGCTTCAGCCGCGGCTTCATCCGCGCGCTCGGCCTCATCAAGGGGGCGGCGGCCCAGGTCAACCTCGAGCTCGGCCTCCTCGACGCCGTCCTCGCCGAGGCCATCGAGCAGGCTGCGCAGGAGGTGGCCGACGGCCGGTTCGACGACCAGTTCGTGCTCGACATCTTCCAGACCGGCAGCGGCACCTCCACCAACATGAACGTCAACGAGGTGATCAGCAACCGGGCGATCGAGTTGCTCGGCGGCGACCGCGGCTCGCGGACCCCAGTCCATCCCAACGACCACGTCAACATGGGTCAGTCGAGCAACGACGTGATCCCCACCGCAATCCACGTCGCCGCCGCGGTGGCCGTCCGCGAGGAGCTGCTGCCCGCCCTCGAGGTTCTCGAAGCCTCCCTGCGGGCCAAATCCGAGGAGTTCTGGCCGGTCATCAAGACAGGCCGCACCCATCTCCAGGATGCCACCCCGATCCGCCTCGGCCAGGAGTTCCTCGGCTACGCCGGCCAGGTCGAGCGGGCCCGTCGGCGCCTCAGCCGAGCCGTGGCCGGGCTGCGGGAGCTGGCTCTCGGCGGCACCGCCGTCGGCACCGGGGTCGGGACACACCCTGAGTTCCCGGCGCGGGTGTGCGCCCGGCTGGCCGACGTCACCGGGATCGACTTCCTCGAGAGCGACAACCACTTCCAGGCGCAGGCGACCCTCGACAACGTGGTGGCGGCGAGCGGCGCCCTGCGCTCGGTGGCGGTATCGCTCTACAAGATCGCCGGCGACATCCGGCTGCTCGGCTGCGGCCCGCGCGCCGGCTTCGCCGAGATCGAGATCCCAGCCGTCCAGCCGGGCTCGTCGATCATGCCCGGCAAGGTCAACCCCGTCATCGTGGAGTCGCTGACCATGGTCGCGGCCCAGGTCATCGGCAACGACTCTACGGTGGCCTTCGCCGGGGCGGCGGGCTCGATCCTCGAGCTCAACGTGATGATGCCGGTGGCCGCCTACAACCTCCTGCAGTCGATCTCGCTGCTCACCACCAGCTCGACGAACCTGGCCAAGCGCTGCATCGACGGCCTCCGCGCCACCGGAAACGGACCGGCAGCGGTGGAGCGCGGCCTCATGACCTGCACCGGCCTGGTTCCCCGAATCGGGTACGACGCGGCCGCGGCCATCGCCAAGGAGGCCTACGCCACCGGGCGGACGATTCGCGAAGTGGCCCGCGAGGGCACCGACCTCACCGACGAGGAGCTCAATGAGCTGCTCGACCCGGAGGCCATGACGGAACCGGGCAGGGGAATGGCCGGAGGCGGCTCGTAGCAGAGGCCCTCCGAATGCGGACCGGGAGGGGGCCGGGGACATCTCCGCTCCGCTCAGAGGCTTCGGGGGCGTTGGCGTCGCTGCCAACTCGCCACCGGCGAGTTCTCCACTCCTTCGCCCGACTGCAGAATTCGCTCCGCGAAGACGTCCCCAGCCCCCTCCTTTCCATGAATCTTCGGCGCTTGCTGGGTCCTTTCCGGCACCGGCCCAGCTGTCAGAACCGGCCCGCACAACGACCCGCAAACGTTGACGTGCGCGTCAACTAAACTCGAGAGCGATGGAGGGTTCGGTGGTGCTCGACGGGTCGCTCTGCGTTGTTGGCGCTGGCGCTATGGGGAGCCAGATCGCTCATCAGGCGGCTCTGCATGGGGTCGATGTGCATCTGTACAGCCGCAGCCGCGAGCGGCTTGACGCCGCGTCCTTGCAGTGCTCTGGGTTGCTCCGCAAGCGTGTGGACAAGGGCAAGCTCGAGGCCGGCGACTGCGAGGCAGCGCTGCTTCGTGTCACGACCACGACCGACCTGGCGGAAGCGCTGGCGGGCGCGGGGATCGTCATCGAGTCCGTGGCTGAGGACCGCGACGCCAAGCGCGCCATCCTCGAGGCGGTCGGCGAGCTGGCAGGCGACGACGCGGTCATCGGCACCAACAGCTCGACCCTGCCGTCATCGATGTTCGCCGACGTGGTCCCCAATCCTGGCCGGCTTCTCAACGTCCACTTCATGAACCCCGCGATGGTGATGCCGCTTGTCGAGGTGGTCCGGGGGGTGCACACCGCCGAGGCCACGGTGGCCGCGGCGATGGACTTCGCCAAGCGCATCGGCAAGGCTGCGGTGCTGGTGGAGCGCGAAGGCTTCGGCTTCGTGGCCAACCGCATCCTGTTCATCGCCATGCAGGAGGCGTTCTCCTTGGTGGAGGACGGCTTCGTCTCGGTCGAGGACTGCGATCGCGCCGTCCGCGACGGGCTGGGGTGGCCGATGGGTCCCTTCGCCATCGCCGACCTGGTCGGCCTCGACGTCGTCGAGGCGATCCTCGAGGAGGGCCACCGCCAGACCGGCGAGGATCGCTGGGCACCCCCGGCCCTGCTCCGCGACCGCGTCGTCCGCGGAGAGCTGGGCCGCAAGAGCGGCCGCGGCTTCACCGTGCCCGGCTGAGCCTCTCAGCCGCTGAGCCCGAAATGCTCGAGCACGTCGGCAACCCCAGCCTCGCCCGGATCGGCACAGACGGCGTCGGCGACGGCCACGACCTCGGGGCGGGCGCTGTGCACGGCCACCCCGCAGCCGGCCGCGGCGAGCATCTCGGAGTCGTTGGGCGCATCGCCGACCGCCACCGCCTCCCCCAGGGTCAGGCCGAGACGCGCGCAGACCCGCTCGACGGCGAGCGCCTTGTTGATGCGCGGACTGACCACCTCGACGAACCACGCCAGTGAGCGCGTCACCCGCACGAGGTCACCCAAACCCTCTGCCATCGCGGCCACGCAGGCGTCGACGGTGGCTGGATCCTCGCTGACGCACACCACCTTGATGCATCCGTTGGTGACAACAGTGGCCAGATCGGCGATGAAGTTGATGGGCACCTGGGCGATGCGCGCGTAGAGATGGGCTTCGGGGCGATCCTCCTCGCAGAACAGCTGGTCGTCCGCGTAGGCCTGCCGGTGCCAGCCGTGGGCGCGAGCGATGTCGATCGCGGCCGTCGCCGCCTCCCGAGACAGCTCCTCCTCGAAGAGAACCGCACCGGGCTCGCCGCCGTGCGGCTGTTCGCGAACCAGGGCGCCCTGGTAGCACACCAGCGGCTCGCCGACGTGGAGCTCGCGCGCCCACGGCAGCGCGGAGCGGTACATCCGGCCGGTGGCGAGGATGACCGGCAGCCTGGCCGCGGCGGCGCGGACCGCGGTGCGCGTGCGTGGATGCAGGGTCAGGTCGGAGTCGATCAGGGTTCCGTCGATGTCGAGCACCACCAGCCGCGGCGTGAAGGCGATGGCCAGCCGTTCGATCGGCGGCGGACCCGCCCGCTCAGACGGCTGGGCGCCGGCGGCGTGCCGGCTCACTCGGCGGGGGGCGGCGCGCCCGCCTTCCACACCTCGGGGTTGACGCAGTGGGTGGGGAGGCGGCCGTCGAGGGCGTCCAGGGCGTTCTGAGCGGTCAGCCGGGCCATGTTGGCGCGGGTCGTCACCGTGGCGCTGCCCAGGTGCGGGGAGAGCACGGCGGAGCGGCACTCGCGCAGAGCTGGGGCGAGCTCGGGCTCGTTCTCGTAGACGTCGAGCCCGGCGCCGGCGATCCACCGCTGCTGGAGCGCGCGGACCAGCGCGACCTCGTCGATGACGGCGCCCCGGGAGGTGTTGACCAGGACAGCCGTGGAGCGCATCGAACGCAGGGCGGTCTCGTCGATGAGGTGATGGGTGGACGCTGTGAGCGGAACGTGCAGCGACACCACGTCGGCTGCGGTGAGCAGGTCACCAAAGGGCTGTTCGCTGACGTGGTCGCGGATGTCGTCATCGATGGTCACCTCGACGTCGGTGGCGTAGGCCACCCGCATGCCGAACCCCAGGGCGCGGCGAGCCACCGCCTGGCCGATGCGACCGAACCCGACGACGCCGAGCAGCGCGCCGGTCAGCTCCATGCCGAGCATGTAGTCAGGCGCCCATCCGCCGAAGAGCCCCTGGCGCATGGCCGCGTCGCCTTCGCAGATGCGCCGAGTCGCGGCGAGGAGGAGCGCCATGGTGCAGTCGGCGGTGGCGTTGGTGAGCACCCCAGGGGTGTTGGCGACCGCGATGCCACGATCAGTGGCCGCGTCGACGTCGACATTGTTGTAGCCGACGGCATACAGAGACACGCAGCGCAGCCGGGGCAGGCCGGCGTCGAGGACGGCCGGCGTGATGGGATCGCGCAACTGCGGGCAGAGCACGTCGACCTGGGCGGCGCGAAGCTGATCGATGAGCTCGGACGTCGGAACGATGCGACCGAGCACGTCCATCGACGCGCGCGGTCGCACCATCTCCTCGAACGGAGCCGGAAGGGCCAGCGTGCAGAGGACCTTGGCCATGACGGCGATCTTAGGCGGCGTGGTGTGTGGTCGTCCCACAGCCGTTGTCGAGTACAATTGCAAGGTCTTGCGTTCATCCTTTCGCGTGCGGTCGCACAGACCGCCCGTCGCAAGGCCCCGTCCAGCCGCACTCAGCGTGGACGGCGAGGCCGCGCCAGAACCGGTTCAACAGTCCGCTCCCTTCGACCGGCTGGGGCTCAGTGCCGCCAT
>DAIUFS010000030.1:0-23037 GCA_036844485.1 Candidatus Dormiibacterota bacterium
CACTGATGGCCCAGACGACCCAGCCCCGGCGGTTGGCACCGGCGGTGCCCGAGGACACCCTCGGCGGACTGCCCCTGGCGCCGAGCTATGGCCCGGAGGCCACCACGGCACTCGACGTCGATCGCGACCTGGGCGCTCCCGGCGACTACCCATACACGCGCGGAGTTCATGGCTCCATGTACCGCGGCAAGCTCTGGACGATGCGCCAGTTCGCTGGGTTCGGAAGCGCGGAGGACACCAACCAGCGCTATCGGTTCCTTCTCGACCACGGTCAGACCGGGCTCTCCGTCGCCTTCGACATGCCCACCCTGATGGGTCATGACAGTGACGCGCCGCAGTCGTTCGGCGAGGTCGGCCGCTGTGGAGTCGCCGTGGACTCGGTCGAGGACATGCGCACCCTCTTCGACGGCATCGACCTGGGGCAGGTGACCACCTCGATGACCATCAACTCGCCGGCGTCGATCATCTTCGCCCAGTACCTGGTGGTGGCCGAGGAGCAGGGCGTCCCCATCGACCGGCTGGGCGGCACGCTGCAGAACGACATCCTCAAGGAGTACATCGCCCAGAAGGAGTTCATCTTCCCGGTGCAGCCGTCGATGCGGTTGGTCACCGACGTGGTCACCTTCTGTGCGCAGAATGTGCCCCGGTGGCACCCCATCTCGGTGAGCGGATACCACATCCGTGAAGCGGGCAGCACCGCCGCTCAGGAGCTCGCCTTCACGCTCGCGGACGGCTTCGCATATGTCGAATCAGCCCTCGACGCCGGCCTCGACGTCGATGACTTCGCACCCCGGCTCAGCTTCTTCTTCAACAGCCACATCGACTTCTTCGAGGAGATCGCCAAGTACCGCGCCGCCAGGCGGATCTGGGCCCGCCAGCTGCGCGAGAAGTACGGCGCCAAGAATCCGAAGAGCTGGCAGCTGAAGTTCCACACGCAAACGGCGGGCTGCTCGCTGACCGCACAGCAGATCGAGAACAACATCGCGCGCACCGCGTTCGAGGCCATGGCCGCGGTGCTCGGCGGCACCCAGTCCCTGCACACCAATTCCATGGACGAGGTGCTGGCTCTGCCCACCGAGAAGGCGGCGCAGATCGCCCTTCGCACACAACAGATCCTCGCCTTCGAGACGGGCGTGCCTTCGGTGGCCGATCCGCTGGCCGGGAGCTGGTTCATCGAGGATCTCACCAACCGCATGGAGCAGGCCGCCGAGGAGTACTTCAGCGCCATCGACGAGCGCGGCGGCATCGTCAGCGCGATCGCCGACGGGTATCCTCAGCGGGAGATCGCCGAGGCCGCGTTCCACTACCAGTCGCAGCTCGACTCGGGGGAGCGCGTCATCGTCGGCGTCAATGCCTTCACCGAGTTTGCCGGCGGTCAATCCCCCGAGGTCCTGGTCATCGACGTCGACGTCGAGCGCGAGCAGGCAGAGCGTCTCCGCCAGCTCCGGGAGAACCGTGACAACACCAGCGTCGCCACCCGCCTCGACGCGCTCAAGGAGGTGGCGGCGGGCAGCGACAACACCATGCCGGCGCTCATCGACGCGGTCCGGGCTCGCGCCACCGAGGGCGAGATCGTGGCCGCGCTCCGTGAGGTGTTCGGCGTGTACCACGAGACACCGGTCTTCTGAGCGCTTGCAACCGTCGCGCGTCGCCGTCACCCGCCGCGGAGGCGTGAGGTGAGGAGATTGGTGAAGCGTGCCGCCGGCAGACTTGGCTATGACGTCGTGCGGCGCCGCGAGCCGGCGCAGACCGGCCCGGCCAACGATGCACCGGCGTCCGCGGAGCCCGCGGCAGCACCGGTGACATCGGACCCCACCGACATCGACGTCGCGACGATGGCGACGTACAACGCGGTCCGCAACTACACGATGACGTCGCTGGAGCGGGTGGCTGCACTGTGCGAGGCAGTGCGGTACGTCAGCCGCCATGGGCTACCTGGCGACCTGGTGGAGTGCGGGGTGTGGCGCGGCGGCAGCATGCTCGCGGCCGCCAGGACGCTTCTCGAGCAGGGCGACGCTGAGCGCACGCTCTGGCTGTACGACACGTTCTCCGGCATGTCCGAACCAACCGCGGTCGATGTCCGCGACACCGATGGGGCCCCGGCCGCTCTCCTCCTCGCCAGCCACGAGCGCACCACCGATCTGTGGGCGGTGTCCCCGCTCGACGAGGTCCGGCGCGTCATGGCGCTCTGCGAGTACCCGGCGGAGAGGGTCCGCTACGTCCAGGGCAAGGTGGAGGACACGATTCCAGCCGATGCTCCGGAGCACATCGCCATCCTCCGGCTCGACACCGACTGGTATGAGTCGACACACCACGAGCTCGTCCATCTGCTTCCGCGGGTCAGTCCGGGCGGCGTCCTCATCATTGATGACTACGGCTTCTGGCAGGGGGCGCGGCGTGCGGTCGATGAATACCTCGACGCCACGAGCGCGCGCCTGCTCCTCAACCGGATCGACGCGACCGGTCGCATCGCGGTGGTGCCCGGCTGACTATCTCACGGCACCATGGCGGCCTCGCGCGCGATGGGTGCGCAGGGCTCGGGATTCGCCCGCTCAGCGTCGCAGCACGATGTTCAGCACCACCGTGAGCACGATGCTGAGCACCAGGCAGCTGACGATGGGGAAGAAGAAGCCGCTGCTCTGACCCTGGATCGAGATGTCCCCGGGGAGGCGGCCGAACGGCAGGCGCCCCCCGAGCGCGAGGAATCCGCCCGCGGCGGCAACGATGATCCCGACCACGAGCAACAGACGTCCCACGGTGCTGAGGTCCATGACACGAGCCTAGCGCAGCTCGGCACCGCCCACGGTCGCCGTCGCTGCTGCGCTACAGTGACGGCGACGGATCCACTTCAAGCAGGTCCCGCGAGGCCGGCAAGGGATGCGCATCGCCGTCTCCTGACGGCGCGCCTTCCGCGCGGGCTGCGGTCCCGGAGGGCGTTGGCCATGGCGATTCGAACCCGCGCGCTGGACCACGTGGTCAGCGCTGCCCAGTTTGATCGTCCCCTCCTCGACGCTCTGTTTGCCCGCGCCAGCGCGCTGGAGGGGACGCGCGGACACAGCCTCTCTGGACGGATCATGGCCACCCTCTTCTACGAGCCCAGCACCAGGACGCGGCTGAGCTTCGAGTCGGCGATGCTCCGGCTCGGTGGGTCGGTGCTCGGAACCGAGGCGGCGCACGTTTTCTCCAGTGCCATGAAGGGAGAGACCCTCGAGGACACGATTCGGATGGTGTGCGCCTACGGCGACGTCATCGTGCTCCGCCACGACCGCGAGGGCGCCGCCGCGCAGGCAGCCGCGGTCGCCAGCGTGCCGGTCATCAATGCCGGTGACGGACCTGGCGAACACCCCACCCAGTCGCTGCTCGACCTCTTCACCATCGAGCGCGAGCTGGGTCGCATCGAGGGCCTCCACGTCGCCATCTGCGGGGACCTCCGTTTCGGGCGTACGGCGCGCTCGCTAGCGCGGCTGCTGGCGCTGTACGACGGGATCCGGCTCAGCTTCGTCGCCCCCGACGTCGTCCAGGTGGGACCCGACATCCGGGCCCTCCTCGATGAGCGCCACGTCCCGTACCGGCTCTACGACCGTCTCGACGAGGTCATCACCAGTGCCGACGTGGTGTACCAGACCCGCGTCCAGAAGGAGCGTTTCACCGACGCCGGCGAATTCGAGAGAGCGCGTGGCGCGATCCGCATCGACACCGCCGCCATGGAGCTGCTGCCCGCCGGTTCGGTGGTCATGCACCCCCTGCCGCGCGTCGACGAGATCGACCCAGAGGTGGACGCCGATCCCCGCGCCGCGTACTTCCGGCAGGCGGCCAACGGCGTGGCTCTGCGCATGGCGCTCCTCGAGGTGCTGCTGGGATGAGCGGCGCGCCGCAGTCGCTCGAGGGGAGGCCCCGGCTGCTCGACGAGATGGCCGTTGCCCGGGCGGTGCTGAGGCTAGCCCACGAGATTGCCGAGCGCCATGACACCGAGCAGATAGTCCTCGCCGGCATCCGCACCCGCGGCGTCCCCCTAGCCCGGCGCGTGGCCCGCGCCCTGGCCGCGCTCGGGCAGCCGCCACCCATCGTGGCGACGCTCGACCTGCGCGATTACCGCGACGATCGCCCACGGCCGGTACGACCACGATCCGAAGCCCTCGGTTCGACCGACGGCGCCGCCGCGCCGCGCATCGACGGCCGCGTGGTGGTGCTCGTCGACGACGTCCTCTTCACCGGGCGGACGCTCCGCGCAGCTCTCGACGCGCTCATCGAGCAGGGCCGTCCCGCCACCGTCGAGGTGCTCGTCCTCGTCGATCGTGGGCATCGCGAACTGCCCATGCGAGCCACCTACGTCGGCAAGAACGTCCCCACCGCCCCCAGCGAGCGCGTGGCGGTGCGGCTTCGGGAGGTCGACGGCATCGACGGCGCCTGGGTGATCGAGGGGGCGGAGGCATGAACTGCATCCTCCGCGGCGTCCGCGTCATCGACCCCTCCGTGCGCCTGGACCTCGCCGGCCAGGACGTGTGGCTGAGCGAGGGACGGGTCATCGCCATGTACCGGCAGATCGACGAGGGCACTGTCCCGGTCATCGATCTCACCCCGGCTCCGGGACAGTCGCCGTGCATCCTCGCCCCCGGCTTCATCGACCTGCACGCCCACCTCCGCGAACCGGGAGACGAGGCGGCAGAAACCGTGGCCAGCGGCGCCCGGGCGGCGGCGGCGGGCGGCTTCACCCAGGTGGTGGCCATGGCCAACACCGATCCGCCCGCGGACACCCCGGAGCGCGTCGAACAGGCGTGCCAGCGGGCCGGAGCCTTGCCGGTGCGCGTGATGACGGCCGCCGCAGCGACGCGCGGCCTCGCCGGCTCCGAGGTGGTCGACATCGAGGGCTGTGCAGCGGCGGGGGCTGTGGCGTTCAGCGACGACGGGCGCAACGCCGCGTCGGTGGAGGTGCTGGCTGAGGTGCTGCGCCGGGCCGCGGATGTCTCCCGCACCGTGCTCGTGCATCCCGAGGACGAGGCGGTCATCGCCGCGCATGCTCCGGGCGGCGGTGTCCTGACGCGAGCCGGCGAGCGGCCGGAGCTGGCGGAGACGTCCGCGGTGCGCGCGGCGCTCGACGCGCTGGCGCGAGCCGGGCGCGGCCGCCTCCATCTCCAGCATCTCTCCACGGCGGTGTCTGTCGAGCTGGTGCGACGCGCGCGTGAGGACGGGCTGGCGGTGACGGCGGAGGTCACTCCCCACCATCTCGGGATGTGGCTGCCCCTCGCCCAGCCGTGCCACCCGGCGGCGCTCGTCAAGGTCAACCCCCCGCTGCGTGGCGAACGCGACCGTCGCGCGCTGATCGAGGGACTCCGCGAGGGGGTCATCGACGCTGTGGCCACCGACCACGCCCCGCACCGCATGGACGAGAAGACCGGCCCCGCGTCCACGGCGGCTCCGGGGATGACCGGCCTGGAGACCGCCCTGGCCACCTGCATCACCCTGGGCGGGATGAGCGGGGATTGGATCCCCGTGCTCATCGAGAGGCTCACCGCCGGCCCCCATCGGGTGCTGGGGAGCGCCGCCCCCCGCCGGGAGCCGCGCCTGCGGGTCGGCGAGCCTGCCACGTGCGTGCTCTTCGATCCCGCGGCAGAGTGGACTGTCGGCGAATCCGCCGCACACTCGCTGTCGCGCAACACCCCTCTGCTCGGCGTACGCCTCCGTGGCCGCGTGCTCCTCACCATCAGCGACGGCGTCGTCGCCCACCAGGACGAGAGCCGCTTGGCGTGGCCGGCGCAGCTGCTCGAGACCGCCGGTGGCTGAGCCCACGGCGGGACGGCTGGCGCTGGAGTCCGGCGCGGTCTTCGACGGATGGTTGTTCGGCGCCGATGTCGAGACCAGCAATGGCGAGGTGGTCTTCAACACCTGCATGTCGGGGTACCAGGAGGTGATCAGCGACCCGTCGTACGCCGGACAGGTCGTGGTCATGACCAACCCTCTGATCGGCAACTACGGGTGCCGCGACGACACCGCGGAGTCCTACCGGGTGCATTGTCGCGCGCTGGTGGTTCGCGAACTGTCTCGCGACGCCGGTCATGCTCGCGCAGAGCGAACCCTCGACGAGGAGCTGCGCCGGTGGGGTGTTCCCGGGCTGCGCGGTGTCGACACCCGCGCCCTGACCCGCCATCTCCGCGATCACGGCACCCTTCGCGGGGTGATCGCACCCTCGGCGTCGATGAGTGCCGGTCAACAGGTCGACGTGGCGCGAGGTGCGCCCACGGTCACCGATCAGGACCTGGTGGCCGATGTCGCCCACCCGGCGTCGGTCTTCGAATGGACCGAACCTCTCGACGCCACGCTCGCCCGGGTCGTCGAGCTGGCCGGGACAGCCGGCGCCTTCACCGGCGTGCGGGTGGTGGTCATCGACCTGGGCGTGAAATACAACCAGCTGCGCGCGCTGCGCAGCCGTGGCGCCGACGTGGTGGTGCTTCGCCATGACGCCGGCCTCGACGAAGTGCTGGCGCAGCGACCGGATGGAGTGCTTGTCTCCAACGGTCCCGGCGATCCCGTCCGGCTCGACGGGGTCGTCGCCCTCACGCGTGCCCTCCTCACCCACCGCATCCCCCTGCTGGGAATCTGCCTCGGCCACCAGGTGCTCGGCCGCGCCATCGGGGCCACCACCTCGCGGCTGCCCTTCGGTCACCACGGCGGCAACCACCCGGTGCGCGACGCCGAGCGCGGCACCGTCCGCGTCACCTCGCACAACCACGAGTTCCAGGTCGATGCGGCGAGCATCCCGGCGGACAGCGGCTGGTATGTCAGCGAGCGCAACCTCAACGACGACAGTGTCGAGGGGCTGCGCCATGCCGAGCGCCCGGCGTTCAGCGTGCAGTATCACCCGGAAGGGGCGCCCGGCCCCCAGGACCGCGCCGAGGTGTTCGACGAGTTCCTGGCGATGTGCCGGCACCGCGGCCGAGTGCGGACCGGCGAGGGCGAGGACGGGCATCGCGCCTTGCTCAGACAGGCTTCGGCGCCAGTGGCGTCGGCTGCGGAGACGCCACCGGCGTCTCCTCCGCCTCCTCGGGCGCCTGCAGAACTCGCCGGCACGACGCCCGTCCTCGCCCTCGCTTCGCTCGGCTTGGATGACGGTACTTTTCAAGGCGGCCCGTCCCTGGATGACGGCGCTTTGCCTGGAGAACTCTCTCGGGCTGCGCGTGTTTCTGGGGCGCTCGATTTTTCTCCGCCTCGCTGTGTGCTTGTCATCGGCTCTGGGCCCGTCGTGATCGGGCAGGCTGCTGAGTTCGACTATGCGGGGACGCAGGCCTGCCGGGCTTTGCGCGAAGAGGGGATTCGCGTGGTGCTGGTCAACAGCAACCCGGCGACGATCATGACCGACGATGACGTTGCCGACGTGGTGTACGTCGAGCCGCTCACCGTCGACGTGCTCGAGCGCGTCATCGCCGCGGAGCTGCCGGACGGGTTGCTGGCCACCCTCGGCGGGCAGACCGGTCTCAACCTTGCGGTGGAGCTCGCTGACGCCGGGGTCATCGAGAGGTACGGCATCAGAGTCCTGGGAACCTCGCTGCACTCGATCCGCACCGCTGAGGACCGCGGTCTCTTCAAGGAGCTGCTCAACCGCATCGGTGAGCCGGTGCCGGAGTCACGCACTGTCTCGTCGCTGGCGGAGGCGCGTGCTTTCGCCGCCGTGGTCGGGCTTCCCCTTGTGGTCCGCCCCGCGTACACCCTGGGTGGGACCGGCGGAGGATTCTGCGAGACCGATGAGACGCTCACCGAGCGTGTCGGTGCTGGGCTCGCCGCCTCACCGATCAGCCAGGTGCTCGTGGAGCGCTCCCTGGCGGGCTGGCGAGAGCTCGAGTACGAGGTGATGCGCGATGCGTCGGGCACCTGCATCACCGTGTGCAACATGGAGAACATCGATCCGATGGGGGTACACACCGGCGACTCGATCGTGGTGGCACCGGCCCAGACGCTCACCGATCGCGAGCATCAGCAGCTCCGCAGCGCGGCCCTGCGGATCATCTCCGCGCTGGACATCGAGGGCGGCTGCAACGTGCAGTTCGCCCTCCACCCGGACAGTCACGAGTACTTCGTCATCGAGGTCAATCCACGCGTGTCCCGGAGCTCCGCTCTGGCCTCGAAGGCCACCGGCTATCCGATCGCGCGGCTCGCCGCCAAGATCGCCGCCGGGCGACGCCTCGACGAGATCCCCAATGCGGTCACGGGCAAGACCTGCGCGGCCTTCGAGCCGGCGCTCGACTACTGCGTGGTCAAGATTCCCCGCTGGCCCTTCGACAAGTTCCCCGACGCCGACCGCCGCCTGGGGACACAGATGAAGTCGACCGGCGAGGTGATGGCCATCGAGCGCAGCTTCGAGGCCGCTTTCAACAAGGCGATCCGATCGCTGGAGCAGCGCCGTCCGGAGGCGGCCACGTTGCGCGATCGCGTTCTCGTGGAGAGCCCCAACGACCTCCGCGCGTTCGCCGTCATGGAGGCGCTGCGCGGCGGGGCCACCGTCGCCGAGGTGTCGCGACGTTCCACCATCGCGCCCTGGTTCGTGCGCCGGTTGCACACCATCGTCGAGTGTGAGGAGCGGCTGCGCTGGGGCGAGCCGACCGCGGCGCTGCTCAGTGAGGCCAAGCACCTCGGCGTCGCCGACTCGCGCATCGCGGAGCTGCGCGGCGAGGAGCCCGCCCAGATCCGCGCCCGGCGCGTCATCCTGGGGCTGCGCCCCGTCTACAAGTGCGTCGACACGTGCGCCGCCGAATTCGAGGCTCAGACCCCGTACTACTACTCGACGTACGAGACCGAGGACGAGGGGCAGACCGGCGAGGGGAGCAACGGCCGCGCGGTGGTGGTGCTGGGCAGTGGGCCGATTCGCATCGGGCAGGGGATCGAGTTCGACTACTGCAGCGTGCAGGCTGCCCAGGCGCTGCGCGACGCCGGAGTCGAGGCGGTGATGATCAACAGCAACCCGGAGACGGTCAGCACGGACTTCGACTGCAGCGACAGGTTGTATTTCGAGCCGCTCGACGCGGAATCGGCGCTGGCGGTGATCGCGGCCGAGTGTCCGCGGGGGGTGGTGGCGCAGTTCGGTGGTCAGACGGCGGTCAATCTTGCCCGACCCCTGCACGCCGCGGGGGTGACCATCCTGGGCAGCGACGTCGACACCATCGACGCCGCCGAGGACCGGCGCACCTTCGAGGCGCTGATGCGCTCGCTCCAGATCGCCCAGCCACCCGGCGCCGCCACCACCGACATCGGCGACGCCATCGAGATCGCCGACCGCATCGGCTATCCGGTTCTGGTGCGTCCATCCTACGTGCTCGGGGGCCGTGCAATGGAGGTCGTCCACAGCCGCGACGCGCTCGAGCGCTACCTGGCGGCAGCCATGGCGGTGCTGCCCGAGGATGGCTCGGAGCGTCGCGGCACGGTGCTGGTCGACAAGTACCTGTTCGGCACCGAGGTGGACGTCGACGCCATCTGCGACGGCGACACCGTGGTCGTTCCTGGCCTCATGGAGCACATCGAACGCGCGGGCGTGCACAGCGGCGACTCGATGGCCGCGTACCCGGCGCCCCGTCTCGACCCTGCTGTGCGCGACCAGATTGTCGCCGATACCGTGCGCATCGCCGGGGCGCTGCGGGTGCGTGGCCTCTGCAACATCCAGTTCGTTGTGTATCGCGGCCACGCCCATGTGATCGAGGTCAATCCACGCGCCTCGCGCACCGTCCCATTCCTGAGCAAGGTCAGCGGCGTGCCCATGGTGGAGCTGGCGGTGCGGGTGATGGGAGGCCAGACGCTGGCGTCTCTGGGGTGGAGCACCGGCCTGGTGCCGCCACGGCCCCTGGTTGCCGTGAAAGCGCCGGTGTTCTCCACCATGAAGCTCACCGATGTCGACACGGTGCTCGGCCCGGAGATGAAGTCGACCGGTGAGGTGATGGGCATCGACGTCGATCTCGGTGCCGCCCTGCAGAAGGCGTTCCTCGCCGCCCTCGGCTCGGTGCCCATGTCGGGCGGTGCCCTGTGCAGCATCGCCGACCCCGACAAGGCGGAGGCGCTGCCCATCCTGGCACAGCTCAGTGCCCTCGGCTTCACGCTCTACGCCACCGGCGGCACGGTCGCCATGCTCGCCCCGGCCGGGATCAGCGCGGTCGCCGTCGGCAAGCTCGGCCACGGCCGCCCCAATGTCATCGACGTCATCGAGGAGGGCCGCGTCCAGCTGGTGATCAACACGGTGTCGCACCTGGCCACCGACGAGCTGCAGTACGCCGGTGACGGTGCGGCGTCGGTTGCCGCCGCCGGACGTACGGTGAAGGATGGCTACCGGATCCGCCTGGCCGCCGAACAGCGCCGCATCCCGTGCTGCACATCGCTGGACACAGCCGCTGCCCTGGTCGATGCCATGAGCAGGCAGCAGGCGGGGCAGCCCTTTGCCATCGCCCCGGTCCGCGCCTATCGCGAGGGTGCCGTCGGAGCCATGTCGTGAGCCACTCCCTCGAGGACGTCCGCGATGAGCGCGGCGAGGTGGTCTACGTCGACCTGCTCGGGGGCGGCATGGTCGAGGTGGGGGCGCGCCTGCCACATCTCGCCGCCGCCGCCCGCCCGGGACAGTTCGCCCAGCTCCGCTGTGGCTCCGGCGTCGACCCACTGCTGCGTCGACCCTTCAGCGTCGCCTGGACCCACGGGGAGGTGACTGCATTCGTGCTCGCGCCGGTCGGCGTGGGCACGCGCATTCTCGCCTCGTTGCGCCCCGGCGATTCTGTGACGGCGCTCGGTCCGCTGGGCGCGGGCTTCACCACCGAGACGCCGGCGAGGCGGGCGTTGTGCGTCTCGGGCGGGCTGGGCTGCGCGCCATTCCCCCTGCTGATCCGCGCCCTGCGCAACCGGGGCACGGCGGTGACGGTCATCAGCGGAGCAGCCAACGCCGAGCGCCTCTATCCGGCGGAGCGCTTCGTGCGGGGCGATGACGCGGTCACGGTCATGGAGCTCACCGACGACGGCAGCAGGGGTCGCCGCGGCGTGGTCACCGCGGCGGTCGCGGATCACCTCGATGACGCCACCGCGGTGTACGGGTGCGGGCCCAATCCCATGCTCGATGCGCTGGCCCGCACAGTCGGGGCAGGCGCGACCCGGCCGCTGCTTGCCGAGGTGTCGCTGGAGGCGCCGATGGGGTGCGGCTTCGGGACCTGCCTGGGTTGCGCCCTGCCGGTCCACGGCGTGAACGGAGAGCGCGCCTGGGCATTGTGCTGCACGGCGGGACCGGTCATGCCCATGGCATCGGTCGCCTGGGAGGAGCTTATGAAACTCCCGCCGGCACACGTCGCGTGACCGTTGACCTGAGCATCGACCTGGGGCGGGGCCTGCACCTTGCCAACCCGGTCGGCCTGGCAAGCGGCACCGCCGGCTTCGGCTTCGAGCTGGAGCAGCTGATCGAGCTCGGCGCTGTCGGCGCGCTGTACACCAAGGGAACCACCCGCCTGGCCCGTGCCGGCAACGCACCGCCGCGCGTGGCTGAGACCACGGGGGGGATGCTCAACAGCATCGGCCTGCAGAATCCCGGCGTCGAGCATGTGGCGCGTGAGTACGCGCCCCACTTCGCACGCTGGGCATGTGCGGTGGTCGTCAACGTTGCCGGCGCCGATGTGGAGGAGTACGTCGACTGCGTGCGCATCCTCGACCGCGCCTCCGGCATCGATGGCTACGAGCTGAACATCTCCTGCCCCAACATCGCCCATGGCCTCGACCTCGGCCGCGATCCCGATGCGGCGGCGAGGGTCACGGCGGCCGTCAGGCGTGTCACCGAACGCTGCGTGGTGGTCAAGCTCAGCCCCAATGTCACCGACATCGGTGCTGTGGCCGCCGCTGTCCAGGATGCAGGTGCGGACGCTGTTTCCGCCGTGAACACCTATGTGGGCATGAAGATTCATCGCCACACGCGGCGCCCGGTCCTCCCGCACGAGGGCACTGGCGGCATGAGCGGGCCGGCGATCAAGCCGCTTGCGCTCGCCGCCGTTGCGGCGGTGCGGGCGGCTGTGCGGATCCCGGTGATCGGCATCGGGGGCATCACCGACACCGATGACGCGGTCGATTTCTTCGTCGCCGGGGCGGACGCCATCCAGGTCGGCACGGCGACGTTCGCTGATCCCGAGGCGGCGGTGCGGATCGTCCGCGAGCTCCCGGCGCTTCTGACGGCCGCCGGCATGTCAAGCCCGTCGGACCTCTGGTGGCAACGGGCGGACGGGGCGTCCGTCGCTCTGTGATGGCGCGGGTCGTCTCCCCCTCGTTGAAGGCTTCCACCGCTGGCGGCGCCCCGGCCCCGCGTATTGCGGGGTTGATCGTGGTGGCGCTGGTCGGCGCGTGGTTCTTGCTCTTTGGGGTCGCGTGGGCGGTGAGCGACCCGGTCCCGGCGGGCCCGGACGAGGCCATGCACATGATTCATGCCCTGGCGGTCGGGCAGGGGCAGATCACGGGTCAGCCGGGGCCGTCACCGAACAGACCGATCGGGTTGGGCGACACCATTCGCTTCTGGGATCAAACGACCCGTTACTTCTCGGTCAACGCCCGCCGAGCCCCTGATTCCGTGTACTCGTGCGTCGCCCGGACCCTCGACCAACCGGCGACCTGCACGGATGGCGCGAAATGCCAGCGATACGCCCCGCTGAGCCCCAGGCCCTGTTCAGATCCGGCTGGCTCCGCCCCGGGGAACCGGGTCCTCGGCACCTACACCGGAACGTACGAGCCAACCCTCTACCTGCTCCCTGGTCTGGTGGCGCGATTGGCCACGAACGACGTCGGGGCGATGCGGCTCGCGCGCCTCGGCGCAGTCATGCTCGGAACCGCGTCCGTGATGGGTGCGGCTGCGCTGCTGTGGGATCGGCGAGCCCGGGGGCTGTCCCTGCTTGGCCTGGTCGTGGCCATCACGCCGATGGTCCTGTATATGAATGGTGTCCTCAACCCCAACGGTGGCGAGATGGTTCTCACGGCCTGCTTTTTCGCAGCAGTCCTCCGGGTGCTCCGGGGCAACACACGGGCGTCGCGCTGGACCTGGACGGCATTGGGTGTTTCCGGTGGGCTACTGGCGGTCTCGCGACCCCTCACGTGGCTCTGGATCGCAGTCGCGATCGCCATCGCCCTGGCTCTCGGCGCCAGGCGCGCGCTGGAGGTCCTGCGGCGGTCCGGCCCGCGCGCGTGGGTGGCAATGGCAGCGGTGGTGATCGGCCTCGCGGCGGACCAGATCTGGTGGCGCTGGATCGTGCTGACGCCGAAGTCGCCGGCAACATTCTCCACCTACCTCGCCAACATCGGCGGCGCCGTCGCAGCGCTGCCCGGCTGGTTCCATGAAGAGATCGGTTTGCTGGGGTGGGTGGAGCTGCCGGTACCGTTGGCGGTCGCCGCCACGTGGTGGTGCATAATCGCGGGATTGGTCATCACCGCACTCGTCGTTGGCACCGGTCGCCAGCGCGTGGTTCTGGCGCTGGCGATTGCGGGGGACCTCGTCGTCACGGTCCTGTTGGGCGCGGTGCTGCAGGCCCAGGCCGGTCTGCCTATGCAAGCGCGTTACCTGCTGCCGTTCAACATCATCGTGGTGATGCTGGCGGGTGAGATCGTCCTCCAAGCGCGGCACCGGCAGCATTGGTGGGTTACGTCAGCCGTGGTGGTGACCGCTCTTGCCGCGGTGCTGTGCGACGGCGCCAGCTGGTGGGCGAATTCGCAGCGCTTCGCGGTGGGCATCCACGGCCCCCTATACTTCCCCGCACTTCCGTTGTGGTCGCCGCCTCTCGGCTGGGCCACCTGGGTTGCGGCGATGGCCATCGGCTCGCTCGCGCTGGTCAGCGCAGCAGTCGTCGCCGAATTACCCAGCCGCCTTGGTCGCTCGAACCACCGGGTTCTCCACTAGCCCGGCGAGAGCCGAACCTCGGATACGCCGCCGTCCGCGTCAGGCGCCGCACTGTCCAGGGGCGCCCCGCCCCGCGGAGGCGACGAGGAGAGCCAGGCGAAAAGCGCGATGCCCAGGCACCCCAGCGTGGCCACAACAAGCCACAGCGCCCAGCCGCGTGGAGGCTGCCACCGGCTCGATGTCAGGAAGAAGATCGGCCCGGCCGTGCCCACGGCATACGCGCGGGCAGCCATCCACAGCGAGATGGCCTGACATGCGGCGGCCGCCAGCCCGACGCCGAACACCAGTCGGGTCGGCGACAGGGTTCCCAGGCGCGATCGGTTCTTGCGCAGGATCTCTCCAAGCGTCAGTGTGGTGATGGCGAAGAGCGGCAGCAGATACCGTCCCAATGTGCCGCTCCCCGCGAAGCCGAATGAGACTCGCGCAACCGCTCCAGTCACCACCGTGAAGCAGACGTCAAAGGCGATCAGCCCGGATACGACCAGGCGCTCTCGACGCGATGCCACGAGCATCGCGAGAGTACCGACCACCAGAACCATGACAGCCCAAATAATGTAGGTGACTGCTCCTGCCGATATGTCTCCCTCACCCCACCCGAATGCGCCGATCATCTGCTCGGCGAATCCGGGGAGCGAGCCACCGATGTCCGTGATGTAGTGAAGTGCCTGCGACGCAGGTTGCCTGAACTGCGGCACACCGACGACCAGGTGCCACCATGCCAGATCGGCGGCGACCCCGGCAGCAGCACCGGTCACCGCCACGGCGGCCCACCGCCCTCCCGCGCGAAGCACCGACAGCGCGCGCCGGAATCCGAGCAGCGTCACGATGGTGACGGTAGACATGAGCACCCACACAGGTCCGTCCACGCGCGAGAACCCGCAGAGGAACCCTGCCACGCCCGCAGCGATCCACACAGCCGGCGGTGTTGCCTCTCTGTCGCGCGCGATGCGCAGCATCGCAGCGGCAAACGCGATGCTGGCGACGATCTCACCCCCGTTGGGGTTGACCACCGTGTTCATGTACAGCGCCATCGGCGTCGCGGTGATGAGAAGGCCGATCATGGACTGTCCGCGATCTCTGGGCTCCCACAGCAGCAGCCCCGCCATCAGCAGGAGCGCACTGGCGACGATCAGGCCACCGGCGCGGGCAGCGAGCACTCCCTGGACGTCGTTGGCTCCCAACCTTGCGGTGATCCCCGGAACCACATAAAAGGTCGGCTCGTAGTCACCGGTGTACGTGACCAGGCCGACGGAGCCGGTCACGGGGAGCGGAGCGCCGCACCCCGTCACCCAGCGCACGCAGCGCGACACAGAGGTGCATGTGGCCGGCATCGTCCAATTTGTGGCGGTACACGCGAACGTGGACCCGGGGGCAATGCGCGCTGGCACCGTGAACCGCCTTGACGTTTGGTCCCAGAGGAAGATGGCGTCGGGAAATCTCGGATCCCGGTCGGGAAACATCGCGTGGGGACCGGTGAAATGCCCTGAGCCGGCGGCCAGAGCGTGGATGTAATGCGCAGGCTCGTCCGAGCCGGAGGGCACCGGATTGATGACAACCCAGGCGGTACCGAGCACGGCCAACGATGCACACCAGAGCGCGACCAAGCCCGCGCCGGACCGAGCCCCTCGCCGTCGTGTCAGCAGGCCGTTGCCTCGACTCACAGGCTCAGCCGGGCGCGCATCTGACTGCAGACGGGACCCTTCTGGGCATCCCATCAAGCCTACCAAAGGCCCGGTACGGCGGGCCCTGACCGTGGGTCTTTACTGTGCCGCGTATACTCGTTCGGATGTCAGGTACTGGCCATATGAACAATCGGCGGGTGGCTTCAGAGACGGCCGGCGCCGGATTTGCGCGTGGATCCGACGGTGTGGCCCGCCGCATCGAGTGGACAGGCGAGCGCTGCGTGCCGTGGGCGTCCGATTACCAGATGGTGTACGAGCACCTTCATCGATATCACTTCGCAGCATCGCTGTGCAACGGCCGGCGGGTCCTTGACCTCGCCAGCGGTGAAGGGTATGGCTCAGCGATCCTCGCTGGCGTTGCCAGCGAGGTGGTCGGGGTCGACAACGACGCTGCGTCGGTCGCGCATGCTCAGGCGAATTACACCTCCGAGAGGCTCCGCTTTCTCGAGGGTTCGATGCTCGATCCGGCCGTGATCGGGGCAGCTTCATTTGACGTGGTGGTGTGCCTCGAGGCGCTGGAGCACGTGGAGGATCATGAACGCCTTCTCAACGTCGTGCGGGGCGCGCTCCGCGACGATGGTGTCTTGGTGATCTCCACCCCTGATCGCTGTGTGTACACAGACCGCGATCACAACGACAATCCCTTCCACGTGCATGAGGTCGATCGCGAAGAGCTCACGACGCTGCTCGTGCCCCGCTTCGCCAACGTGGTCTTGTGGGGCCAGGTGGCCGCGACCGGCTCCGTCATGCAGGCGTTTGATGCGGATCGTGGTGGGACAGGCGAGGTCATCGCCGTCCGTGGCGACGGAGACAGGTGGCCTCGCCAGCCGAGCGTCCAGACCCCGTACCTGGTCGGCGTGGCATCCAACGCGGATCTGCCGACCCTGCCATCTGTGTCGACGTTGATCGACACTGAGATGCTGCTGGCGCGACGACCCGCTGCCCTCATCACAGGTCTCGTCGAGGAGGTGGCAGAGCTCGCAGAGACCGTTCGCCTCCGCGACGGTCAAATCGAAGAGCTCGAGGTCACCCTTCGGGCTCTCGCCGCGCGGGCGCAGTCCTCTGAGCGTCAGTTGGAGAGCATCACGACGTCGAAGGGCTGGCGTTCGGTGGTGACGTTTCGACGGGGCGTCGATTCTGTTCGCGGAAATGCCCTGGTGACGCGGCTCAGGAAGACGCGTCCACGATCCTGAGGTGCACGCCAAAGCCGCGCAATCGGGAGTGAATCACAGCGCGGACGTCAGCCTTCGCTTCCCCACGCCCGAGCGACCCCGCTTTTCGTTGGTGATTCCCGTGCACAACCACGTCGATGCGACCTTGTCCTGCCTCCGCTCCGTCCAGGCCAACAGTCCACTCTCGGAGATGGAGGTGATCGTCGTCGACGACGCCTCGACCGACGACACCGTCACGCTGCTCGGGGCGCTGGAGGGACTCATTGTTGTGCGGCTCGAGTCCAACCTTGGCTTCCTGGGAGCTATCTCCGCGGGAATCGCAGCCTCGGCCGGCGAGTACCTGGTTCTCTTGAACAATGACACTGTGGTGCAGCCTGGGTGGCTGGATGCACTGGTCGAGGTCATCGAGGACGATGACCGCGTCGGTGCAGTTGGGAGCAAGCTGGTGTTCCCGACCGGCCGCCTCCAGGAGGCCGGATGCATCGTCTGGTCCGACGCAACCGCCTGGAACCTGGGATATGGCAAGACGCCCGACGCGCCGGCATATAACGTTCGCCGCGAGGTGGACTACTGTTCCGCGGCCTCCCTACTGGTGCGGCGAGCTGCGTATGACGCTGTCGGGGGGTTCGATCGCCGCTATATGCCGGCGTATTACGAGGACACCGACCTGTGTTTCAGTCTCAGGAAGGCTGGCTACTCCGTCATCTATCAGCCGGAGTCAGTGGTGGTGCACCAAGGCAGCTTGAGCCATCCCGAGGAGCCGGCGTCCTCATCAGAGGGACACACCAAGCTGAGCATGGAGGTCAATCGATACATCTTCGCAGCGAAGTGGGCGGTGGAGCTCGGGCGTCACTGGCCACCCGGTACTGCAGCAGGATGGCGTGGAGGGCGGATCGACCACCGGCCCATAGTCCTCGTCAGCGATCACCACATTCCGGCTCACGACCAGGATTCCGGGGGGCTGCGGATGTCGTGGATCCTCCGGCTGCTGGCGGAGCTCGGCTGTCGGGTCACGCTGCTACCACTGAATGGATTGCCCCGCGAACCGTATGCGAGCGATTTCCGGCGGCGCGGTATCGAGGTTTTCCAACACCCCTGGACAGTCGAGGACCTCGTCCGCGAGCGCAAGGGACTGTACGATCTCGTGATCCTCAGCCGGCCCACCGTCGGCGAGGCGCTCTACGCCTCGGTACGTTCCGCGTTTCCCGCTGCGCCGCTCGTCTACGACACTGTCGACCTGCATCACATCCGGGAAAAGCGGCGCCTCGCGCTCACAGGAGGCCAGCCCGACAACCGCTTCCGCGCCGCGCGGCGCACCGAGCTACGGCTGATGCGCAGCAGTGACCTTGTCGCGACCGTCAGCGAGGAGGAGCGCCGTGAGGTGCTGGTGGAGGTACCTGATGCCCGCACCGTCGTGCTGCCCAATGTCCACGAGATCACGACGGAGGTCTATCCGGGCTTCACGGAACGTTCAGGGATGATCTTCATCGGTGGTTTCGACCACGATCCCAACGTGGATGCCATGTTGTGGTTTGTGAGTGATGTCCTGCCCCTAATCACCGCGCGCTGGCCGAGCCACCTGACCATTGTCGGCTCCAATCCCCCGCCCGAGATCCTTGCCCTCGATTCCAACCTGATCACCGTAACCGGATACGTGCCGGAGGTTGCCGGGTACTTCCGCCGTGCCCTCGTCTCGGTGGCGCCCCTCCGCTACGGTGCCGGCGTCAAGGGCAAGGTAGGCCAGGCCATGTCTGTGGGTGTCCCCGTGGTGACGACACGTGTTGGCAGCGAGGGGGTGGGGATGGTGGATGGGGTTCACGCTCTGGTTCGCGACGACGCTGAAGGATTCGCGGACGCCGTAATCCGCATCGCCAACGACGCCGCCTTGTGGGAACGCGTCGCCGCCGCGGGCGCCGCACTGATAGCTGAGACGATGAGTCCCGACCGGATGCGTGCGCGCCTCGCCGAGCTCCTTGCTCGGACAACGCGATTCGACCACGACCTGGGTTAGCTGCCGCTAACCTCAGTGACCGACCGCGCTCACTCAGGGAGAGCTGGAGCGTTTGACGGCCTCGAAGACGAATCCGTTGTCGCCGTAGATCCCACGCACGCGACTGTGCACACGGTGCAAGTGCGGCTCGAAACCGAGCTCTTCGAGCTTGGTGAGGGTCTCCAGACCGAAGATCGTGTACACCAGGACTCCCAGCTCCGGGTTTTGCGGATCCCCGTGGTACACGGCTTCAGCCAGCAACTCGGGATTGCCGTCCGGTCCCGGACGGGCGCGCACCTCGTCGCGACCAACGCGTGAGTTGAAGGGGGCTGTGAAGATATGGCGCCCCCCGGATCGGAGGACGCGGTGAACCTCGCCATGCGCTTTGTAGGGATCCGGGACATGTTCGAAGACGTCGCAGGAGAGCACGACGTCGAAACTCTCGCTGTCCAAGCTGAGCTGCTGGAGATCCTCGTGCCGAATGCCATCCACATGCTCGCCGCCAGCGTGGTCGTTGCCGAAGAATTCACTGGCCACGTAGCCCGGCATCGACTTCAGCGTCTCGTGCATTGCTCCTCGCGCCTCTGTGTTGTAGATGCGCGCGGTCTCGGTGCGAGCGAATTCGATTAGAGCCGCATGGCGACGACCTGGGATCGGCCCACGCATCAGCACCTGGGCGATCTGACGCTGACGATTGAAGGCGCTACAGTTTGCGCAATGAAGCGACTCGCGGAAGTTGTCCCTGGATGCGGTCACGACTGACCACCTGCCGCACACGTTGCACTGTATGCGGGCCTTGCCGCGCACGGTGACCAGCCGGTCGAGACGCTCCTGCCAGCGTCGTCGAGGAATCGGAAAGACTGTCTCTGCCACGGCGCGATGAAACCACATCAGGCAAAGGACCGGTCGATCGGCGCGTGGCGACTGTGACGGTCATCTCCGGGGGCCAGAGACCCCGCTGTGGCCGGTGGCCGGCAGCCACGCTCGAGACCGCGTCGAGCTGACGCTTCCAGGGTGCCGGTCACGTCCGGGGCTGGTGACCGGCGATGCCCTGATTGAGAGCTCGAGATGCCCCCTGGAGTGCCCCCTGGAGGGATCGAACCTCCATCAACCGGTTAAAAGCCGGCTGCTCTGCCGTTGAGCTAAAGGGGCTGCGCCGGATTGTAGGTGGCGGCTTGGCGGACATCTCCGTCACCATCCTGGGATGACCAGCGATGTCAAGGGATTTCCCAAGAAGTTCCCGGTGCGCGACGACGACCGCCCACCGATGCGCTACCGCATCGCTGTGTCGTTGTCGCGTCTCTACCTGCGGCTTCTGCCCGGCCGACGGCTGCGCATCGAGGGCGAGGCCAACGTTCCCGCCGATGGCCCGCTGCTGGTGGCGAGCAACCACACCAGCAACCTCGATCCCATGCTTCTCGGTGGCTATTTCCCGGGCACCCTATTCGCCATGGCCAAACGCGAGATGTTCTTCTCGCGCCCGGTCGCCTGGTTCCTCGCCGGGATCAACTGCATCCCGGTCGAACGGGGCGCGGCGGACCGACTTGCGCTGACCCGTGCCGTGGAGGTTCTGCGCAGGCGCGGTCGCCTGCTCATCTTTGTAGAAGGCACGCGCTCGCGCGACGGCACCATGCACCGTTCCGAGGTGGGGATCGCCTTCCTGGCTCGTCGCAGCGGCGCCCGGGTGCTTCCGGTGGCCATCTGGCACACCGGCGGGAACGGCGCGGCCGGGCGCGCCCGGTCGCGAGGCCGCGAGATCGTGATGCGCTATGGCACCCCCTTCGCCATCGACAGGACCAGTTCCCGTGACGACCGCGCCGTCGCCGACCAGATCGGTGAGCGCATCGCGGCGCTGCTCCCCGCGGAGCTGCGCGGGGTGTACGGCTCGGCGCTGACGCCCTCCTGAGCGAGTGGCGCGCCGCGGTGGACTGGCGCCCCGCTTTCGCTCATCGCCGCCGTGCCGGTCTCCCCGACGTCCCCGATCGCTTGGCGGGCTTGCCGCCGCCTGGCTTGGCGGTGGAACGCTTCGCCTGGCTGGCCTGGGTGGGTCGCCGGGCGCCTCCGCTCGCCTTCTTCGGGGCTGCCTGAGTGCGCTTGGCTGCCGCTTTCGGCGCACTCCGCTGAGCAGGTCGAGCAGCCGGTCGGGGGCTCTTGGCGGATGATTTGACGGTTTTCGTCGCACGCGTGGCGGCCTTGGAGGTGCGGCCCGCGGACTTGGCGGGCGGCCGCTCCTTCGCCTTGGTGGCCGGCCGCGAAGGCGTTTTCGCGGCGGCGCGCCCCGCTGGCTTGGGGGCGGGTTTGGTGGCGCGTGGTGCCGGCTTGCGCCCCGCCGTCGTGGAGCCGCGCGCAGGCTGTCGTGCGCCGGGCTTGACGGTCTTGCGGACCGGCGTCTTCGCTGCCGGCTTGGGCTGGGGCGGCGCGGTCTTCTTCGCTGCCGGCTTGGCCCGGGACGAGGTGGTCTTGACCGCCTTGGTCCGAGCCACCGGGGCGGCGGGCGCTCGAGCCGCCTTGGCCGCCGGCTTGGCCGGGCTCTTCGCCGGAGTTTTGGACCCACCCTTGGCAGGCGCCGCCGTGGCCGGATGCCTGGTGGCCGCGTCCTTCGCCATCGCTCTGGCTGGTGTGGCAGCGGGCCGGATCCCAGCTGAGCCTGCGGCCGGTGCCGCCGCCGCGGTCGCGGTCGCGCTCGCTGCACGGCCCGCTGCCCGCGCCGGGGTCTCGCCCGCTGCCTCCGCCGTCGGTGCCGGCGAGGGCGCGGGACGGGGCGTTGGAGCCAGCCGGGCCGGAGCCGGCGGGGGCAGCTCGCGTGGTGCGGGAGGGCGGGGTACACCGCGAAGCACTGCAACGGGGTGAGAGGCCGTCGAGCCGGTGGTACGCCGGACCGGCACCGGAGGTGGTGGAGGCACCGGCGGTCCGTCACCGCGACCGATGACGCCCTCCGCCGTCTCGAGATTGGCGAAGGCCACGACCTCCTTGGTGTCCGGGGCGCGGTCGAAGCGCACGATCGCCGTCTGACTGAGAACGGTCTCGACCCGGCCCAGCGCGCCGACCGGGTAGTCGCCGATGGGGGTGCCGGTGCGCGGCCTCGTGTTCGAGGTCAGCCGGACGCGCTCGCCGATGGCAAAGGGAGGAGGAGGCTCCTCCTTGGCGCTGGGCGGACGGCCGGGCTGGGGCCGAGGGGTGGGCCTGGGGACCACGACCGGGGTCACCACCTCGGCTTTGTCGCCGTCATCGTCCTCGTCGTCATCGTCGTCGTCGCCATCGACGACAACCACCTCGACATCCTCGACGACGTCGACCTCGATCACATCCTCGACGACGTCGGGCTCGACAACCTCGTCCGGGGTCGTCTCTGCCTCAGCTTCGTCGTCGGCGCCGCCGGGTGGGGCGCCGGAGCCTGGTGTGCGAGCGGGCATGTATGAAGACCTGTCCTCGAATGTGCGCAGCGCCTGCGCGGGCTGACGAGGATAGCCGTTCACCGACGAGGACGGGGCAGATCGCCGCTCCGGGTTGACGAGGTGCCCACTTAGACTGCCTTGGTGATCGGCCTCATCGGATCGCGGCGTCTGACGCCCCACGCCCGCCAGCGGCTGCTCGAGATCCTTCCGGGGGCGTTGACCTGGACGGTGTTGCTGGTGCCGGTGGTGGCAGCGTTCGCCATCCGGCTCAACGACCCCACCAAGCTGTGGATCCTGGGCCTCGGTGCCGTCCTCCTCGACGTCTACTGGCTGGGGCGAACGGCCTACACGGTGCGAGCCGTCAACGGCTCCCTGCGCGTCCTCCAGGAGACAGAGCGCGTCGATTGGTGGGCTCGGTGCACCGCCCTCGAGCCGGTGGAGGGCCGGCCTCGGCCGGACGAGGTGGTGCAGTGCGCGCTCATCCCCACGTACACCGAGCGCTACGAGGTCCTGCACGCCACCGTGGCGGCGCTGGCCGAGCAGAACTTCCCGGAGCAGCAGCGGGTCTGCGCCATCATCACCCGGGTCACCGACACCGGCGGCTGGGAGAATGTTGATCGGCTCCGCGAGGAGTTCGGCCACCGGTTCCGCGCTTTCCTTCACATCAAGGATCCGCTGCTCCCGGGCATCGTGCTGGGCAAGTCGGCGGCGATGGCCTACGGCGGTCCGGTGCTCAAGCAGGCCTGCGACGAGATGGGGTTGGACCCGGCGCGCACCCTGGTGACGGATCTCGACTCCGATTTCCGCCTTCATCCGCAGTACTTCGCGTACATCACCCACGAGTTCTGCAGCGCCGGCGACGGTTTGACCTCGATCTGGCAGCCGGTGCCGGTCTTTCTCAACAACCTCTGGCGCGTCCCGG
>DAIUFS010000031.1:0-21786 GCA_036844485.1 Candidatus Dormiibacterota bacterium
AGTGCTACGGCGGTGACATCACCCGCAAGCGCAAGCTGCTCGAGAAGCAGAAGGAGGGCAAGAAGCGGATGAAGCGGGTCGGCAATGTCGAGATCCCCCAGGAGGCGTTCATGGCCGTGCTCAAGCTGGACGAGTAGGGGTGGCCTCCAAGAAACGCCGCCGCCCGGCAACCGTCAAGCGACCTCCCGCTGCGGTGGCGCCGGTGGCCGCCGCCGCGCCCCCGGCCACCGCCGGGCGCCGATCGCGGATGTGGAGACCTGTCGACGCAGCCGATGAGTCGCGCTGGAGCGGCGCCGGCCTGCTCGTTGTGCTGGGTCTTGCCTTCGCGGTACAGATCCCCGTCGGAGCCATCATCCACGTGACCCAGCACACCAACCCGTTGATCATCGATATGTTCCTCTTCCAGCCGCAATACCTGGTGGTTGCCTGCGTGGTGGTGATGCCGCTGGCCCGCAGGTTGACGCGTCAGCCGCGCAACCTTCGCCTGCTCGAGTCACTCTCTCTGGGCATCATGTATGCGCTCCTGTCGCTCATCCTCGGAACGTTGTTCGTCCACCCCGCGAGCTCGTCGGTCTCGACTGCTCAGTTCATCAAGCAGTTGAAGCTGACCGACGGTCTGCTCATCGCTGCCGGCGACGTGCTCGCTGTCTTCGGCACGGCGGCTCTCTACCCGGGCTTCAGCCGGATGCTCAGCGCCCCAGGGCGCCGGGCGCGTGAACGGATGCTGGCGCGCACCGCGGCCGGCCGCCGGCCCGCACCGCCGGGCCGCGGCCCGCGGCCCGGCGCCAAATCGGGACGGTGATGGAAACTCGCGCCGGCGTTGCCGCCGGGCCACCCCAAACCGCCGCTGCGGCCGCAGAGGTGACCGCGCTGTACATCCACGTCCCCTACTGCGAGCGCAAGTGCGAGTACTGCGATTTCGTCTCTGTCGCCGGCGCTCGCGGTCAGCACGAGTACATCGGCGCGCTGATCCGCGAGCTCCGGGCGCTCGGTGCTGCGCTGGAGGGCTGCCGGCTCGACACCGTGTTCTGCGGCGGCGGCACCCCCGGGCTGCTCGATCTTCACCTCATGGCAGCGGTCATGGAGGAGGTGCGGGCCAGCTTTGTCATCTCTCCCGGCGCCGAGCTCACCCTGGAGGTCAACCCCTCCAGCTCATCCGAGCTCCGTGCCCGAGCCTGGAGGGCCGCCGGCTTCACCAGGGTCAGTGTCGGCGTGCAGAGCACCCACGCCGACATCCTCGGCTTCCTCGGCCGCGTCCATGACGCCGATCGCGCCCTTGCCGCCCTCGCCGAGGTTCGCGCCGCCGGCTTCGCCACGGTCAGCGCCGATCTCATCTATGCCGTCCCCGGGCTCGACGACGCTCGTTGGCAGGAATCTCTCCAGAGGGTCGTCGACGCCGGCCCCGACCATGTGTCGTGCTACGAGCTCACAGTCGAGAGTGGAACCCCTCTGCATCGGGCTGTGGCCGAGGGACGGGTGCGAGTGGTCGAGCCCGAGGCCGCGCTGCGCCAGCACAGCATCGCCGTCCACACCCTGGCCCGCGCCGGGTACGCGCAGTACGAGGTCAGCAACTTCGCGCGCCAGGGGCGTCAGTGCCGCCACAACCTGGTCTACTGGCGCAACGGGTATTACGCCGCCGCAGGGGTCGGCGCCCACGGGCACCTTCCCGCCGCCCTGGCCCCCGCCTTCGGGCTGGACTCTCCGGCGGGTGTGCCCGCCTTCCGCTACGAGCACGGTCGCGACATCGCCGGCTACGTCACCGACAGAGCTGCGGCGCCCCTGTCGCTGCGCAGCGTCGAGTGGGTCGACCTCGGCATGCGCACCGAGGAGACGGTCATGCTGGGGCTGCGGCTCCGCGAGGGCGTGGGCCTGGAGCGGGAGGACGCGCGGAGCGAGGCCCGCGAGCTTGCTGCCGCCGGCCTCCTCGAACTTGACGGAGAGCGGGCCCGAGCGACCGCTCGCGGCGAGCAGGTGCTCAACCAGCTGGCGCTCCGGCTGGCCGCACCCGGGGCTTGACCGTCGCTTCTCGAGGCGCGGGTGTGGTCAGCGTGTAACGCGTCCACCGACCCCGGCCAACGCGGCCGACGGGGCGGTCACGATGTGCTTTCGGGACTGGAAGTCTGCCGCGGAAATCCTCAGGATTGCGGTTCATGAGCCGCCCGCCCATCCATCAGCCACCGCCCACGCCGGTCATCAGCGAGCTGATACGCGCCGGCCTCTCTCTCTCGACGGCGATGGCCATGGAACCGTGGAAGGCTCGCGAGGTGCTCGAGCTCCTCCACAGCTCGGGACGCGGAGGTCCTCAGCGCGAGCCCGCAATGCCGGCCCGTGGTAGCATTTAGCACTCGATAGTACGGAGTGCTAAACGCCGCGCGCGCGGAGGCGGCGAAGGAGACCGCGTTGGAGACCCCCGTCCCCACCCCCCTCGACTCGCGAAAGCAGCAGATCCTCAAGGCGGTTGTGGCCGACTACACGCGCACCGGGGTGCCGGTCGGCTCCCACGCGGTGGCCATTCATCTGGCCTCGTGGTCGTCGGCGACAATTCGCAACGAGCTCGCCAACCTGGTCGAGGTCGGCTACCTCCTCCAGCCTCACACCTCCGCGGGCCGGGTTCCCTCCGACCTCGGCTACCGGTACTACGTCGATTTCCTCATGGAGGAGGAACCGGTCCCGGTGGCGGTGCGGCGCCAGATGGATCCGTTCTTTGCCCTGCTGACGGGCGGACTCGAGGAGACCCTGGAGGTGGCGGCGAGAGCATTGGCACTGGCCACTGATGCGGTGAGCATGGTCACGGGTCCGCGCGCGCTGGGAGCCACGCTCAAGCACCTCGACATCATCTCCCTGGAGCCCCGCCACGCCCTGCTCCTGCTTGTGCTCGAGGGCAATCTGATTCGCCAGCAACCCATCGCTCTGAGCGGCGACGCCGACCAGCTGGAGCTCAGCGCGCTGGCCCACCATCTCAACGAGGTGCTCCAGGGCGGCGACGCGCGCCAGGTGGCCCTCTCGGCGGGCCAGCAGGGCGGCTCCCTGTGGATCGAGGCGGTCACCGCCATCGCCGCTCTCATGGAGTCGGTTGATGCCGGCCAGGACACCCTGGTGGTGCACGACGGAGTCCGCAACCTGCTGCATCAACCGGAGTTCGGCGACGTGGAGCGCTTCCAGGAGGTCCTCGACCTGCTCGAGGAGGAGCGGGTTCTCGGCGAGATGCTTGCGGCCATCGAGATCAGCCACGGCACCCAGATCATGATCGGGCGCGAGACCGGCCTCGAACAGCTCCGCCAGTGCAGCCTGGTGATGACCACGTACCGCGTCGGCACGCAGCGCTGGGGGACTCTCGGCGTGCTCGGTCCCACGCGCATGCAGTACTCGCAGGTGGCGCCGCGGGTGCGCTATGTGGCCACCCGCGTCGGCGATTCGTTGAGCAGGACGCTGCGATGACCGCCAAACGCGACCCCAGGCCGCAGTCACGGAATCACGCCGAGGAGAGCCCACAGTCCACGCTCGGCGGCGAGGAACCTGAGCAGAAGGTCGCAGTCGACGCCCCCGAGGCCGCGGCTGCTGCGAACGGTGCCGCCGAGCCCGACGAACGCTATCTGCGACTGGCGGCCGACTTCGAGAACTTCCGCCGGCGCAAGAACCAGGAGGTGGCCGATCGCTCCCGCTACGCGAGTGAGGACGCCGCCCGGGCCCTCCTCCCGGTGCTCGACAACCTGCGTCGTGCGGTCGCGCATGCCGCTGAGGACGGCACCGCGGCGCGTTTTGTGGGCGGCTTGGAGCTGGTGGTGCGCGAGTTCGAGGCGGCACTCGAGAAGCTAGGGGTGGAACCCGTCGAGGCGGTGGGACAACCGTTCGACCCGTCCCTCCACGAGGCCATCGGGGGAGAGGAGAGTGGCGAGGTCGATGTGGACACGGTCGTCGACGAGGTGCAGCGCGGATACCGCCTCCACGACAGGCTGCTGCGACCCTCTCTGGTGCGCGTCGCCCATCCCTCGGCCACACCTGGGAAGGCCACGTAGTGGCCACGGCCAAGCGCGACTACTACGAGGTGCTCGGCGTCGAGCGGACGGCCACCGCGGCGCAGTTGAAGACGGCCTATCGCAAGCTGGCGATGGAATTCCACCCCGACCGCAACCAGGGAGACAAGCAGGCGGAGGAGCGATTCAAGGAGGTCGGCGAAGCCTATTCGGTGCTCAGCGACGCGCAGAAGCGGCAGCGCTACGACGCCTACGGCCACGCAGCCAACGGCATGCCCGACCTCGGTGGTTTCTCCTTCGACTCCGCATTCGATCTCTTCGACATGTTCTTCGGTGGCGGCGGTGGCCGGGGCCGTCGCAGTGGCCCGCAGGCCGGTGCCGACCTGCGCATGAGCGTCGACATCAGCTTCGAAGAGTCTGTCTTCGGTGCCACGCGAACCGTCGAGGTGCCTCGCAAGGGCACGTGCGCCGACTGCGGCGGCAGCGGCGCAGCCGCCGGCACGCAGGCGGTGCCGTGCGCCGGCTGCGGTGGCACCGGACAGGTGCGCCGCAGCGTGCAGAGCATCTTCGGTCAGATGGTCAACGTCAGTGCCTGCCCCCGCTGCCGGGGCGAGGGGCGCATCATCGAGCATCCGTGTCCGACCTGCCGGGGACAGGGCCGTGTCGACGAGCGCCAGCGGCTCGACATCACCATCCCGCCGGGAGTCGACGAGGACGTCACCCTGCGCTACGCCGGCCAGGGAGAGGCCGGCCCCCGGGGTGGTGCGCGCGGCGACATGTACGTCGGCTTCCGCATCGCTCCGCACCCTCACCTGATCCGGCGCGGCCAGGACCTGCTCTACGAGCTGGCGGTCAGCGTTCCCCAGGCGGTGCTGGGCGACCGCATCACGGTGCCCACGGTGACCGGCGAACACCAGGTCGACGTTCCTCCGGGGACCCAGCATGGAAAGGTGCTGAAGATCGCCGGCATGGGCGTGCCCCATGTGCGCAGCGGGCGCCGCGGTGACCAGCTCTGCATCGTTCATGTTGCCGTGCCCACGCATCTGACCGGTGACGAGCGTGAGCTGTACGAACGGCTGGGCCGTCGTGACGGCAAGCCGGCCGATGTCAAACAGGGCTTTTTCGACGCCCTCCGGGATGCGTTTCGGGGTTGAGCCCGGGGCAGGGGCCCCCGCCCTAGCCAGGTGGCCAGGTCATGGGACGGCCACCGAGCAGGTGGAGGTGGAGGTGCGCCACCGTCTGGCCGCCGCTGCGGCCCACGTTGGTGACGATCCGGAAGCCGTCGGCGTCGATGCCCTCGCTCCGCGCCAGCTGCAGAGCGACCTGGAGCAGATGGGCCCAGAGGTCGTCCTGCTCCGGAGACAGGTCGGCAGCCGAGGCGATGTGCTCGCGCGGGATCACCAGGATGTGGGTGGGGGCCTGCGGGTTGATGTCGCGGAAGGCCACCACCGTCTCGTCATCGTGCACGTGCGTGGCCGGGATCTCGCCGGCCGAGATGCCGCAGAAAAGACAGTCGATCATGAGGAAACGAGCGTAGCGCGCAGGGCGTCGCCCTCGACGGCGTCCAGGTGCACGGTGGCGACAGCGCCGGGACGCGTGGCCGCGGTCGCGTCGGTCACCACCGAGAGATAGGACTCGGTGAGACCGTGGGCCAGACTCCCCTCGACGCGGTCCCAGATCACCTGAGCGTGGCGGCCCACGGCGCGCTGGCGTCGGGACCGCCCGCTGCTCATCGCCGCTCGTCGCGCCTCGCCACTGCGCCGGCGCGCAGTGATGTCGCCAACACCCCCGGCCAGCGTCGCGGCCGGCGTGTCGGCGCGCGCCGAGTAACGGAACACGTGGGCCGCAAGCATGGCGGCCTCCTCGATCACCGCCAGGGTGGCTGCGTGGTCCGCCTCCGTCTCCCCTGGGAACGCCACCATGACGTCGCTGGTGAACTCCGTATCGGCGTCGATCTCGCGCAACGCTGTGCAGACGCGCAGATACTGGGCGCGGCGGTAGCCGCGGTGCATGGCTCGAAGGACGACGTCGCTGCCGCTCTGCAGCGGCATGTGCCAGTGCGAGCAGAGCCGCGGATGAGCATTGAGCTCGATCAGCTCCTCCGTGATGTCGTTGGTGTTGACGCTGCTGAGCCGGACGCGCGCAGCGCTCCCCACCGCATCGAGGATGGTGCGCACCAGGCCGGCCAGAGTCGTTCCCTCGCCACGCCCGTACGAGCCCAGATCGACCCCGGTGAGCACCACCTCGGCGTGTCCCGCGTCGACAGCCACCGCCACGCGGTCGAGGATGTCGGCAGCGGGCAGCGAGCGCGAGGCGCCCCGCGCCCGCCACACCGAGCAGTACGTGCAGCGGTGACCGCAACCGTCCTGCACCTTGATGAAGGCGCGGCTGCGCCCTGGCGCAACCCGCGGGACCGTGGCCCCCACCCCGCGCTGGGCGGCGACGCGCAGCACGTGATCGGCGATGCTGTCCTTGGCGCCGTTGCTGAAGACTGCGTCCACCCCATCCACGGGAAGGTGGCCTCCACCGGGATCCGGGCGCAGGTAGAGCTGCGGATTGCCGTCGACGCTGCAGCCGGTGAGGATGAGGTGCGCGCCGGGATCGGCACGTCGCAGGCGGCGCAGCCGCTGACGGGTGGTGGCGTCGGCCGCGGCCGTCACCGTGCACGAGTTGAGCACGCGAACGTCAGCCGGCTGGTCGTCGGGCACCACCTCGCAGCCGGCGGCGGCAAGCTGCCCGGCCAGGGCGGCCATCTCGGCGTAGTTCACCTTGCAGCCGAGCGCGGTGACCGCCACCCGGAGCGGCGCGGTGCCATTCATGTCCGCGGCACCCCCGCCAGCCGCTCCGAGAGGTCGCCGGAGCGCGCCAGGAGCAGCGCACACGCCACGGCTCCGGCGTAGCGCGTGCGGAGGATGCGCGGGCCCATGTGGACGGTGTCCGCCCCGGCGCGGCGCAGGGTGTCGAGGTCGCGCTCGCCGAAGCCACCCTCGGGCCCGATGCACAGCGCCAGCGGGCGGCGGGCGTCGACGTCGGTGTCGGCAATCGATTGCTCGCCCTCGAAGGTGCATGCCAGCACGCGCGCGCCGGTCCCCACGGCGGCGAGCGCATCGGGAAGGGCGACCGGTGCGTGGACCCGGGGAATCGTGCCGCGACCGGCGAGCTGTGCCGACTCGGTGGCCACCGCCTGCCAGCGGTGCACCCGGTGGGGGAGACGGTCGCTCGACGGACGGCTGACCACACGGTCGGTGATCACCGGGCGGACCTCGGCGGCGCCTGCCTCGACCAGCACGTCGACGCAGTCCTCCATGCGCTCGCGCGGCAGCGCCTGGATGACCGTGATGCGCAGCCGAGGCTCGCCGGTTGCGGGGCGGCTCCAGGCGATGTCACCGGCGACGCGATCCACGCCCACGCTGCGAAGCACCACGCCGTGCTCATGGCCTTGGGGGTCCACCACGACGATGGAATCCCCGGCGCGCATGCGCAGTGAGCGCGCCAGGTGCTTCGCCAGCGAGCCCTCGAGGACGACTCCCGAGGGCGTGGCGGCCTCGGTGTCGATGAAGAAGCGCTCGGGCATCGGGCTATTCTCCGCGTCTGCTCCTCAACCCGCCATGAAGGCGAGACGCACCCGACGCCGCGGGTTGTCCGCGTTGAGGTCGACCAGGACAACACGCTGCCAGGTCCCCAGCACCAGGCGGCCCGCCGACACCGGAAGGGTCAATGCGGGGCTGACCAGCGCGGGCACCAGGTGGTCGGCACCATGACCGGGACTGCCGTGCTGATGGAGGTAGCGGTCGTCCCTGGGGAGCAGCCGCTCCAGCGCCGCCACCAGGTCGCGCTCCGAGCCGCTCCCCGTCTCCATCAGGGCGAGGCCGGCCGTGGCATGCAGGGCGAGCAGGCTGATAAGGCCATCGCCGCCGTTCTCGACGAATGCGCTGACGTCGTCGGTGATGTCGACGACCTGCGCGCGGCTGGTGTCGACAGACAGCTCTCTGGATCGCAACGCGTGGTCCTCCGCGCTGGCTGGGACGGGACGCGACCGACCGATTGTCGCCGCTGGGCACTGTCGACCTGCGCGTAGGATCCGCCCGCATGACCGACACTGTCGTCGCCGCCCCGGACGGAGCCGAGCTGGCCGTGACCGTCGCCGGTGAGGGGCAGTGGCTGCTGCTCATTCCCGGCCTGGGGACGACCCGCGTTGTGTTCGACCCGCTGATGGGGCTGCTGACCCCTCACTTCCGGGTAGCGGTCTACGACCAGCGCGGGATCGGCGCGTCGCAGCTCACGCCAGGGCCATACACCACAGAGCAGCTCGGCGACGACGCTGCCGCCGTGCTCGATGGGGTTGCCAGCCCGCGGGCGGCCGTTCTTGGCGCGTCGTTCGGCGGCATGGTGGCGCAGCAGCTGGCCATCCGCCACCCCCACCGGGTCGCTGCTCTCCTGCTCGCCGCCACCGGTCCGGGCGCCGGCCATCTGGCCCGTGATCCCGACCCCGCCGCAACCGCGGCGCTGCTCGGCAAGGGTGCCCGAACCCCTGAGCAGGCCTACCGCATGGCGTGCACGGTGCTGTACTCGCAGCGCTTTCAGGAGGAGCATCCCGATTTCATCGAACAGCAGGTGCGCGATCGCGCCCGGCACCCGGTGGCGGCACGAGCTTTCCAAGCCCAGCTGGCCGCGTCCCAGGCACATGACGTCTGGGAGAAGCTGCCGTCGGTCGCCGCTCCGACCCTGGTCCTCCACGGCAGCGAGGACGTGGTCATGCCGCTGGCCAACGCCGAGCTGCTCTGCGAGCGCATCCCAGGAGCGGTGCTCGCCGTCTTCGAGGGCGCCGGCCACCTCTTCTTCCATGAGCAGCCGGAGCGGACGGCTGATGCCCTGACGGCATTCGCCGGCGTCCCGCGCTGAGCCGAGGGGACCAGCCGGGCTCGCTCAGCCGTTCTCGGTCGCTGCGTCGGGGGATCCGGGCCCGCCAACGTCGCCGTTCTGCGGGCCGCTGCCATCGCTCTCGGGATCCGTGGCGACGTCGGGGTCCGCGCTGGTGGCGCGGCGCCGGTTGGCCTCCTGCACCGCGGCGATCTGGGCTGGAGCCGTGGCGGTGGCGGTGGTTTCGCGGATCACCGTCACCTTGATGATCCCGGGATACTGCATCTCGTTCTCGATCTCCCGGGCGATCTCCACACTCAGCTCCGGCACCTGGGCGTCCTTCACCTGCTTGGCGCGCACGAAGATCCGGACCTCACGTCCCGCCTGGAGGGGGAAGGCGCGTTCCACACCAGCGTGGCGGGTGGCGATGGTTTGCAACTGCTCGAGGCGGGCCAGGTAGGTGGTGAGCGTGTCCCGTCGTGCTCCGGGACGCGAGGCGCTGATGGCGTCAGCACAGATGGTCAGCATGGCCAGGTCCGTGGTCGGCTCCTCGTCGAAGTGGTGCGCCTTGACGGCGTGGATGATCCCTGGGTCAGCACCGAGAACGCGGAGCAGCTCGCCGCCGATGATGGCGTGCGAGCCCTCCACGTCGTGATCCACCGCCTTGCCCACGTCGTGGAGCATGCCCGCTTCGCGGGCGACTGTCTGCGCCATGCCGAGCTCGGCGGCGAGCACGCCGCAGATGTGGCCGGTCTCCTCGCAGTGCAGCAGCGCGTTCTGCCCGTACGAGAAGCGGTAGTGGAGGGTGCCGAGGAGCTCGGCCAGCTCCGGGCGGCCGTCCATCTGCATCTCCCAGAGGGCGTGCTCGCCGAGCTGACGAACATTGGTGAGCAGGGAGCCGCGCGTGCGCACCAGCAGCGGGGGGACGTCGGCGGCCTGGAGCTTGCGGTCGACGACCTCGAGCGCCGCCTGGCGTGCCACCTCACGACCGATCGGATCCATGCCACGCAGCGTTGCCTGGGCGCGGTCCTCGTCCACGCCGAGCTCCATCCCGGTGTCACCCGCGATCACCGAGAGCGCGCTGAGCAGCCGCTCGCGCCCGTGCTCATCGAGGTCCTCCAGCGAGAGTGGCGCGGACCGGGCAGCTCCGTCGGCGTGGCCGCTGAGCTGGCGCTCCATGGCCTCGACGATGAGAGTTCGCGCCGCCGGCTCGGCGTCACCGACACGTTCCGCCACCGCCGCCTCCACCCTGCCGTGATGCTCGGACGCCAGCTCGTTGTCAACGCGCTCGAGGACCAGCCGCGCAGCGCTGCCCGAGTCGAGGCCCGCGACCCCTTCGACGGTGCCCGCCATCTCGGCGCGAGCCGAGGCAACTGCCTCGACCCGCTCGTCGATCTCTTCGCGGCGCTTCTTGTGGAGGTGGCGGCGGTCGTCGAAGACCGCGCGGCGATCCCGGTAGGTGCGCTCGCGTTCCTCGAGAAGAGCCTCGCCAGCCTCCACCGCCTGGCTGCGGAGGAGCACCTCCTCGCGCACCGCCTCGCGGGCCGCCAGTGCCTGGTTGCGCGCCTCGGCGATGATCCGGTCGGCCTCGGTCCGCGCCCGGGCGGCCGCCGCGGGGTCATCGGAGGCCGCGGGGGCGCCGCGGACATGGTCGGGACGGCGGGTGGCGGCCATCGCGACCAACCCCACAGCGGCGGCCAGAACGATGGCGACGACCAGGACGACGATCACCTGCCGAGTGTACGGGGCAGGCTGGTCTCGGCCTCTCCGGCGCGCGGTCAGCCGCCGGGGGGTGGCTCGAAGGGGTCGGTCACCTCGTTGACCAGCTCACGGGAGAAGAGGTGCGCCGCGGGTGGGAGGGTGCGCCGCCGGTCCCAGACGAGCGCCATGGTCCGCGCGATCGGGGGGTCGCGCAATGGGATCACCGTGACCCTCGCCGAGGGCGACGGCAGCGGCATGGGCATGAGGGTGATCCCCAGCCCCGCCTCGACCAGGCCCTGCACGATGCTGAAGTCGTCGCCCTCGTATGCCACGGTGGTGGTCAGCCCCTGGGAGGCGAAGGCGTCGTCGATGACCTTGCGCAGGCCGCTCCGCGAGCGGGGCAGGATGAGGGGCTCGTTGGGGAGGTCCGCCAGCGCGGCCGAGGTGCGTCCGGCGAGCCGGTGTGACAGCGGCACCACCACCGCCACCCGCTCGCGGAAGAGTGGAACTGTCTCGAGGTCGGGGGCATTGAGGGGCGGTGGCCCAAGGATGCCGAGATCGAAGTCGCCGGCGAGGACACCGCTGGCCACCTCGGCCGTGGTGCCCTCCTCCAGAGTGAAACGCACCCCGGGATGGGCTTGGAGAAAGGTTGCCAGGCGTTCCGGCAGCCAGCGGGCACCCACGGTGTGGAGGAAGCCGATCC
Organism: Candidatus Dormiibacterota bacterium; assembly: GCA_036844485.1. Taxonomy (GTDB): domain Bacteria; phylum Chloroflexota; class Dormibacteria; order Aeolococcales; family Aeolococcaceae; genus Aeolococcus. The sequence goes on from DAIUFS010000031.1 coordinate 11,239, forward strand.
TGACCACCCCGGACTCAGCCGAGACCGCCCCCTCGGCGTCGGCCACCGCCTCGCGCAGGTCGCTGAGCAGGCGTTCGGCGCGACCGACGAACCGCTTTCCCGCCTGCGTGAGGCGAATAGAGCGCCCGATCCGCTCAAAGAGAGGGACCCCGACCTCCTGTTCCAGCCTGGCGATCTTGCGGCTGACTGTTGACGGATCTGCCTGAAGGGCCTCGGCTGCCCGACCCAGGTGTTCGACCCGTGCGACCTCGAGAAAGGTCCGCAGAGAGTCGGCATTGATGCGATCCATGCATCAATCTGATCCGAAAAGTGCTCTTGATGTCAACGCTGCAGAGCGATAGGCTTGTCCGAGTGGTGACCGAAATGTCAACGAATCCGTTGTCAGGATGTGCGGCGCCAACCCCAGGAGATTGAATTGTTGATCGAAAACGCTACCCAAGAGGTGCATGACGCGCGCAAGCGCCATCACCGGGAGATGGTGGAACGCACGCGACTGCGACGGCTCGTCGAACGGGTCGACGAGGTCATCAGCGCCTGCGAGGAGATCCATCTCCAGAGCATCAAGGAGACCCCGGCGGATCTCAAGTCGCGCGCCGAGGACGTCTTCAGCTTCGCGCGCAGCGCCGTGTCCAAGACCGGCGACCGCGCCGCGCTGGCTGAGGTTGAGGAGGCGATCAGCCGGCGCCAGGTCAAGATCACCGAGATCATGGACATCCTCTGGACCATCCAGGAGATCGTCTTCGACCTGATGCTTCCGTGGCGCACCGAGCTCCCCGAGGACGTCGAGCCCGAGGGGCCGGTCACCGGCGCCCCGGATTGGAGGCGCTGGACGGCCGTCGCCTGAGCCAGGCCTAGCCGCCCTCGTCTTCGACGCGGCGGCCCTCGTCGCACACCGTGCGGTACTCGCAGCGCGGGCAGTTCCAGGCTGAGGGGTGGGGCGGGAAGTCACCGTCCTGCCACGCCCTGGCCAGGTCACGCGCGGTGACCGAGAGGTACCGGTACGACGTGTCGAGTTGCTCGCGAGTGAACGCAAGCCGGGTCACCTCGGCGGTCTGCAGATGGTGCAGCTCAACGGCCACATCGTCGCTGCGTTCACGGCGAGACACGGCGACCGCATAGGCGCGTACCTGGATGTCCCTGCGCAACTGCTCCTCGGCCGGGGGCGCTCCCGTCTTGTAATCGACCACGGTCACCGTCCCGCGGCCGTCGTCGTCGAGACGATCCCAGCGACCGCGCACGTCGGCGTGGTCGAGCGCGAGGCTGAAAGTCTCCTCCACAGCCGCGATGGACGCATTGCGCCAGGCCGGCGTGGCGACATACCGGCGCAGCTGCTTCTCGCCAAGGTCGCGCAGCTCCGCATTGCCACCCCTGGGCCCGCGCGCCGCCTGCCACGCTTCGTTCCAGGTCGTCGCCACGGAATCCTCGTCGTCGGTCTCGCCGGCGAGACGGCGCATGGCCACGTTCTGCAGGACCGTGTGGATGAGCGTCCCGAACCAGCTCTGCAGCGAACCGCGCACGGGCATGTGGTAGCGACGTCGGTACTCGAATCGCCGGGGGCACTGCTTGAAAACCCGTATGTCCGAAACTCCGAAGGAGGGCCGCTCCGCCGATGGGCGTCCCGCGGCTCGCGCAGCGCGCGGGTGGAGCGGCGCGGCGGCGGGGACCTCGCGGTTGCGCGTGTCGTCGCCGGACGCGACGGGCGCAAGGAACGGCGAGGGATTCTCGTCCTTGAAGCTGCGCGGATACCGTCGCGCTCGCGACAGGACGAGGCGGTCGCGGGCTCGGGTGACCGCGACATAGAAGAGTCTGCGCTCCTCGTCGATCACCGCATCGCCGGGCGGAGGCGACTCGGGAACCAGCTCCCCCGGCAGCGAGAGCGCCGCGGTGCTGACGCTCGCTCGGCCTGGCCACCGTGATTCGATGCAGCTCGACAGCAGCACCACCGGCCATTCCAAACCCTTCGCCGAGTGCGCGGTGAGCAGCATGACGCCGTCGTCGGAGGCTTCGATGGAGGCGAGCTCGTCGGCCTGGCGACTGTTGCGCAGCACGTCCAGGTAGCGCAGCGCGGTGCCCAGCCTGTGGTCGTCGCTCCAGTCGGTGAACGACTCGAGGAGCTCGCCGAACTTGTTGAGATTGGCGCCGGTCTGCTGGCGTGCCAGCTCGCTCTGCTGGTCGAGCAGCCCCAGGAAGTCACTGCGCTGCAGCGCCTCGTAGAAGATCTCGCGCACATCCTCGCGGGCACTCATGGCGTGGAGTGCCTCGATATCGCCGATGCAGCGCGCCGCGCCGGTGGCGTCGTGTTCGTCGAGTGCTGGCGACGGCGCCTCGCGGAGCAGATCGAGCAGGGGCGTGTCGTTCTGGTCGCAGAGCTGGACGAGCGCGAGCCGGCCGCGGTTGCTGACCTTCCAGGACGGTAGCTGCAGGCAGCGCAGCACCGCCTGCGAGTCGGTGGGGTCGGCTCCCGCACCGAGCAGCGCGAGCAGATCCTTGATCTCCGGCTGCGTGAAGAAACCACGGCCCCCCTGCACCTGGTATGGCACACCCGCCTCGCGGAGCGCACCGATCGCGGCGCGCATGTCGGCGTGGCGCCGGAACAGCCAGGCGATGTCGGCCGCGCGAACCCCCTGGTCGATGAGCAGGCGGCATTCCGAGGCCACGCCGACAACCTCGCTGCGCTCATCGGGCGACAGCCAGAGCTCCACCGGATCCCCGCCCCCGCGCTCGGCGAGCAGGGTCTTGGCGATGCGTGACGCCGGATCCGCGGCCGCGATCACCGCCCCCGCTGCGCTGACGATCGGCTCTCTGCTGCGGTAGTTGTGCGAGAGGATGACCTGGGCGTGCTCCGGATAGACGCGGGAGAAGCGGTCGAGGTTGGCAAGGCTCGCGCCGCGGAACTTGTAGATCGCCTGGTCGTCATCCGCCACCACCAGGATGTTGTGATGGGCCGCCACCAGGGTCTCCACCAACTTCGCCTGTGCGTAGTTGGTGTCCTGGTACTCGTCGACCATCACGTACCTGATGGCGTCGCAGATCGCGTGTCGCGGTGCGTCGTGCTCGCGCAGCAGTTGCTCGGCGCGCAGGATGGTGTCGTCATGGTCGAGCACCGCGTGACGCAGGTAGCGCTCGTCGAGCGCGGCGTATACCGCGGCGATCTCCTCCTGGCGCTCGAGGAGAGCTCGCGCGGCGGGGTCGTCGGTGTTTGCCAGGGCAGCGCCGGCCCACTGCGCATAACGCTGCGGAGACACCAGCTCCTGCTTGGCCTTGCCGATGACGTCGAGGATCGAGTCGACGAGGTCGTGGGGGCGAAGCGGATTCCACAGCGTGCGCGGTTTGAGAGCTGCGAGAACCGCCTCGAGGTGCAACCAACGCTCCGCCTCGTCCGCGATGCGGAACGCGGGCGAGATGCCAGTCAGCCAGCCCCAATCGCGCACCACCCGGCCCGCAAACGAGTGATAGTTGCTGAGCGGTGGCTCTCCGGGAAATGGCCCATGGGCTGCCTCCGCCCGTGAGCGCATCTCCGCAGCCGCCTTGCGGGTATAGGTGAGCACGACCTGCGCGGAGGGCGCGATCCCCTCGTCGGCGAGCGCCAGGAACCGTTCCACGATGACACGCGTCTTGCCGCTCCCCGGCCCGGCCAGCACCAGGCATGGCCCCTCGCGGTGTGCCACGGCGGCCTGCTGGTCGGCGTCGAGGGGTAGGGCGGGCACGGGCTCCTCATTCCATGTGGCCGAACGCATGTACGTCGGGGACCGGTAAGCGTACACCTCGGGCGGCCTCGGGATGGAGGGTTCGCGGGACCTCTCATGCGACCACCCAGGCCGAGCGCCGAAGATCTGCGCGTGGACCCAGTTCTGGTGGACAGAGACGGCGCGGTGATGGTGGTGACCGTCAACCGCCCCGAGGTGCGCAACGCCATCGACCGGTCCACAGCAGACGCGCTGGCAGCGGCCTTCCGCGACCTCGATGGGGACGCCTCGCTGTCGATCGCCGTGCTCACCGGCGCCGGCGGATGCTTCTGTGCCGGCGCCGATCTGCGCGCTGTGGGAGCGCTGCGTGCCGCGGAAGACGGCGACGCGCCGCTGGGGATCTCGCGCATGCTGCTGACCAAGCCGGTCATCGCCGCCGTTGAGGGACACGCCGTGGCCGGTGGTCTGGAGATCGCGCTGTGGTGCGATCTCCGCGTCGCCGCCGAAGGTGCTGTGTTCGGGGTGTTCTGCCGTCGCTTCGGGGTGCCGCTCATGGACGGTGGCACCATCCGCCTGCCCCGGCTTGTCGGACAGGGACGCGCCCTGGACATGATCCTGACCGGACGGCCTGTGGGAGCCGCCGAGGCACTCAGGATGGGTCTTGTCGATCGGCTCGTCGGCGATGGACACGCGCTCCATGCCGCGCTCGCGCTCGCCCGCGAGCTCGCCGCGCTGCCGCAGACGTGCATGCGCTCGGACCGGATGTCGGTGTACGAGCAGTGGTCGTTGCCGACGGCCGAGGCACTGGTCAACGAGAGCCGGCGCGGACTCGAGGTCATCAACAGCGGCGAGACCGCACGAGGGGCTATGCGGTTCGCTGCTGGCCAAGGCCGCCACGGCGAGAGGATCTGACGGTGGCGGTTCAGGCCGCGGCTCATCTCGAGTGGGGCGGACGGCGTGCCGCGGTGGCTGGGTACAATCGCGCTTTCTGCAATCCAGTTCTCTGAATATTTCTGCTGCCTGCGGGCGGCCCGAAGGAGGTGATTCCGACCGTGTCGGAGGTCAAAGTCCGCGAGGGCGAGACCTTTGAGAGCGCTCTGCGACGCTTCAACAAGAAGATCAAGCAGAACGGCATCCTCTCAGAGGTGCGCCGCCGCGAGCACTACGAAAAGCCATCGGTCCGCCGCAAGCGCAAGCTCGTCGCCGCCAAAAAGCGTCGCGCCAAGGCAGGCTGAGCCACCTGTTTGGCCAGCAGCCTCGGGCGACGCGTCGTGCAGCAGCGGCGGCGGCCGTGGCGTGCCGCGGTCCAGCGTGGTCACCACGATCGCGATGAGGGTGAGCACCCGTCGTGCGGAGAGTGTCAGCCTCGCGGGCCGCGACGCGATTCGTCGCGCCGCCCTGGGCCCGCTGTTGCGCCGCTGCGGTGACGCGCTGGCGGTGGCGCCGCGGGTTGCCTTGGGGTTGCTGCTCACCGACGACGAGGAGCTGCGCGACCTGAACCTGCGCTTCCTCGGTGTCGATGCGCCCACAGACGTGCTCGCCTTCCCTGCGCACGAACCGGATCGCGCTGGCGACATCGCCATCAGCGTGGAGCGCGCCCTGGCTCAGGGCGGCGGCGACGGGGCTCCGGAGCTGCGTTTGCTCGCCGTCCACGGCCTGCTGCACTGCCTCGGGTACGACCACGCCGCCACTGACGGCGCCGCGTCGATGACAGCAGCCACGCGCGCGCTGTTGCCGGATCAGGCCGTGGCCGACCTGGAGGCACCACCGGACTGACATGGCCAGCCTCGTCATCGGACTCGGCAACCCCGGCGGTGAGTACGCGCACACCCGCCACAACGTCGGCTGGATGTGCCTCGAGGAGCTGGAGTCGCGTGGTCGTTTCGGTCGCGCACGTCGTGAGGGACCGGCGCGCGTGCGCGAGGGCAGTCTCGATGGCTACGACGTGGTGACGGCGCGTCCGCAGACGTACATGAACCTTTCCGGCCGCGCCGCGACGCACCTGGTGCGCAAGTATGGGGTCCCCACCGAGGACCTCATCGTCGTTCACGACGAGGTCGACCTGCCGCTGGGGCGGATCCGCCTCAAACGTGGGGGAGGCGCCGCCGGGAACAAGGGCGTGCTCTCCATCGCGGATGCGCTGCGCAGCCAGGACTTCACGCGCGTGCGCATCGGCATCTCGCGCCCGGAGGAACGCGACCAGATGGTCGACTACGTCCTCGACGGCTTCAACCCGGACGAGCGCGAGCGCCTCACAGCTGTGTTGAGCCGCGCCGCGGACGCCGTCGCCACGATCATTGGCGATGGGCTCGACTCTGCGATGACGGAGTACAACCGTGCCCCTGACGACTGAGCTGGCGACGCTGCGTTCGCGCCTCGACAGCGTCGAGACCCTGCGCACTCTGCGCGACCTCGAGCGCGGCACGGTCGGGGGCGTGCCCGCCGGTGCCACGGCGCTGATCGCCTGGTGGATGCGCGAGGTGAGCGGCGTTCCAGTGGTTCTGGTGGGGAGCGATGCCGAATCGCTCAGCATCGACGCCGCGCTGTGGGGAGGCACGGCCTCGCTCGGGGTGTTCCCCGCGGCGGACACCCCGCCCTTCGACCGCGTTCCGCCCTCCGAGGAAGTCACACGGCGGCGCCTGGCGTCGCTGGCGCTGCTCGCCGGGAGCACCGCGGCGTTGGTCGTCGCGTCGCCTGCCGGACTGCTCCGCCCGGCCCTGCCGCTGGACCTGGTGCGGGGTGCGACGATGCGGCTGCGCAGCGGTGCATCACAGTCCCGCGATGCCTTCATCCGGCGCGCCGTCGACCTCGGCTATCGCAGGGTGAGCGCCGTCTCCGCGCCCGGGGAGATCGCGGTCCGCGGCGGCATCGTCGACGTCTTCGGTCTCGATCGTCCCCGCCCCTGGCGTGCGGAATGGTTCGGCGACGAGATCGAAGAGCTGCGCGTGTTCGACGTCGAGACCCAGACGTCGGTGGCCAAGTTGAGCGAGGTGTCGGTGTGGCCGGCGCGCGAGCTCGACCTGCGCGCTGCAACCGTGGAGCGCGCCCTGCGCCAGGTCGACGCCCTCGACGTCTCGGTCTGCCGGCCTGAGGTGCGCGAGGCCTGGGCGCGCGATCGCGACCAGCTGCGCGAGGGAGCCTACGACGAGGGCGTGGACCTCTTCTACCCGTACCTCCTGGGGAGCAGCCCCACCACGCTGCTCGACCACGCCGGCGAGGGTGCTGTGGTGCTGCTCGCCGGCGGTCGCGAAGCGCTGCTGCGCAGTGCGCAACGCCACGCCGACGAGATCGAGAACCTCCTCGCCCAGGAGGAGGAGCGCGGCGAGCTGCCGGCGGGCGCGCGCACCGGTCTGCTCACCCCAGCCCAGCTGCTCGCCGCCCTCGACCGCCACCGGGTCATCGAGCTGGTTCGCGAGCCTGAGGGCGACGCCGTTCTCGACTGGCGTGGGGTGGACGGCTTTGTGGGGCGGATGGACGCCTTCAGCGCGAGCGTCCGGTCGCGAGCCGCCGCGGGCGCGACGGTGGTGGTGGTGAGCCGCCAGCAACACCGGGTCGAGGAACTGGTCCGCGACGACGGCAACGACCCCATCGACCTGGCGGAGCTGGACGGGAATGCCACAACTCTTCCCACCGGGGCGCTGGCGGTGACCGGCGGTGACCTGTCTGCGGGGTTCTCCGCGCCCGACCTCAGGCTGGAGGTGTACACCGACCACGAGCTGTTTGGTGCGGTGAAGCGCCGCGGGTCACCGCTGGCGCGCGGGGCGCGTCGCGCCGAGTCGACGTCGGCGCGCGGCGCTCGGCGGGCTGCGTCGGGAAATGCCGCCCACGCCGCCTTCGTCATGCAGTTCACACCCGGCGACGTGGTGGTGCACCGCGATCACGGCATTGGTCGCTTCCTGGAGATGCGCACCGTCAGTGACGCCCTCGGCGAACACGAGTACATGGCGATCGAATACGCCGACTCCGACAGGTTGTTCGTCCCTGTGGATCACCTCGACCGGGTCGACCGCTACGTCGGTGGCGCTGACTCGCATCCCCATCTCTCCAGACTCGGGACTGGCGAGTGGGAGCGGGTCAAGCGCCGCGTCAAGGAGCGCACAGAGGAGGTGGCGCGCGAGCTTCTGACCCTCTATTCACGGCGGGAGATGGCCGAGGGACATGCGTTCGCGCCCGACGGCACCTGGCAGCGCGAGCTCGAGGCGTCATTCCCCTACCAGGAGACCCTCGACCAGGAGATGGTCCTCGACGAGATCAAGCGGGACATGGAGGCGTCGCGGCCGATGGATCGCGTGGTCTGTGGCGATGTGGGATTCGGCAAGACCGAGCTCGCCCTGCGCGCCGCCTTCAAGGCCGCCAGCGAGGGCCGCCAGGTGGCCATGCTGGTGCCCACCACCGTTCTTGCGCAGCAGCACTTCCTGACCTTCACCGAACGGCTGGCTCCGTTCCCGATCACGGTGCGCCAGCTCTCGCGCTTCTGCAGCGACGCAGACATCGCCGACACTCTCACCGGTTTGCGCAGCGGGGGCGTCGACATCGTGGTGGGCACGCACCGCCTGCTGCAGCGCGACGTCGAGTTCCACAACCTCGGCCTGGTGGTCATCGACGAGGAGCAGCGTTTCGGCGTCCTCCAGAAGGAGAAGTTCAAATCGCTGCGGGTGGCGGTCGACGTTCTCTCGCTCTCGGCGACACCGATCCCTCGCACACTGCACATGTCGCTGGCCGGGATCCGCGACCTCTCGGTGATTCAGACTCCGCCTGAAGAGCGCCAGCCCATCAAGACCTACGTCACCGCGCGCGAGGAGTCGCTGGTGCGCGAGGTGATCACCCGTGAGCTGGCCCGCGCCGGGCAGGTCTTCTTCCTTCACAACCGCGTACAAACCATCGAGAAGCACGCCAACGAGCTGCGCGCACTGGTTCCCGAGGCGCGGATCGCGGTCGGCCACGGTCAGATGCCGGAGAAAGCGCTGGCCGATGTGATGCGCCAGTTCGGTGAGGGGGGCATCGACGTGCTGGTCTGCACCACCATCATCGAGTCCGGGCTGGACATCCCCAACGCCAACACCATCATCATCAACGACGCTCACCGTCTCGGCCTGGCACAGCTCTACCAGCTCCGCGGACGGGTCGGCCGTGCTGGGCAGCGTGCGTACGCGTATCTCCTGTACCCGGCCGAGCGCTCGCTCACCGAGAAAGCCGACAAGCGTCTCGACGTCATCGGCGAGCTCCAGGACCTCGGCGCCGGCTTCAAGCTGGCGATGCACGACCTGGAGATTCGCGGCGCCGGGAACCTGCTCGGTGAGGAGCAGCACGGCGAGATCGCCGCGGTCGGCTTGGAGCTGTACAACACCCTGCTTCGCCAGGCGGTGACCGCCCTGCAGGGCAAGCCCCAGGTCGAGTCCCCGGCGCAGGTGAGCGTGTCGCTGCCGGTCAAGGCGTTCCTGCCGGTGACGTACGTCAGCGACGAGCGGCTCCGCCTCCGCTGCTACCAGGAGCTGGCGGCCTGCGCCACCGACTCTGAGCTCGACAGCGCCGGCCGGGGGCTCATCGATCGTTTCGGCCCCCTGCCCGAGGCCGCGGCAGCACTGCTATATTCGCTTCGAGTGCGGCTGCTTGCGGCTGCCGCCGGCGCGCTTGCCGTCGAGTCCGGCGACGGGGGAGTGCGGGTTCAGCTGGGGCTCGGCCACGGCTTCGATCTGTCTGCCGTGGCCAGCCAGTGGCGAGCCCAGGCGAGCGTCACCGCCACGCGAATCTTGGTGACCACCGAGCCGCTGCGCCGGGGTGCCGACTGGCGCGAGGTGCTGCTCGGTGTCCTGCGCGAGCTCGGCCGCCTCAGACGCGGGCGCATGGCGGCGACCGCCTAGAGGCGGTCGACTGCGTACGCTGTGGCGGCATGAGAGATGACGCCGCTATTTCGCTACGGGCGCTGAACGAGGTCGTCGAGCGCCTGCGCGCACCCGGCGGGTGCCCGTGGGACCGCGAGCAGACCCATTCGAGCCTTCGCCCCTACCTGCTCGAGGAGACCTATGAGCTGCTCGAGGCGATCGATGAGGGCAGCCCAGCCAGCCTTCGCGAGGAGCTCGGAGATGTGCTCCTCCAGGTGCTCATGCACTGCGCCATCGCTGCCGAGTCCGGTGACGGCTTCGACATCGGAGAGGTGGCCGAGACGACCCGCGCCAAGATGATCCACCGCCACCCCCACGTGTTCGGCGATACCGCCGTCGAGGCGGCCGCGAACGTGGTGGTCAATTGGGAGCGGCTCAAGCGGTCTGAGAAAGACGACCGGCTCTCCCTGCTCGATGGAATTCCGCACGCACTCCCCGCTCTGGCCTTCGCGCAGGGTGTGCAGAAGCGTCCCGCGCGACTCGGCTTCGACGAGATGCCCACCACCGCGGACGCGGTGACCGCTCTCACAATGGCCGTCGAGCGGCTCGCTGCCCTCGCCCAGGCCACCTCACCTCCTGCTCGGGGACAGGACTGGACGGTGACGGAGGGGGAGGTCCGGCGCGGTTCCGTGCCACGTCCGGATGGTGTGGCAGGCCCCTCCGCTCCGGCGCCGTCCGGCACGGAGGTCGCGGTGGGCGAGCTCCTCTTCGCCGCCGTTGCCCTGGCTCGGCGGTTGCGTGTCAATCCCGAGGACGCCTTGCGCGCTCGCACCCACGACTTCGCCGACCGCTTCCGCCGTCTCGAGACCCAGGCGCGCGCCGACGGAGTCGACCTTCACGATCTCGAGGCGGCGCACTGGCGACAGCGCTGGGAGGCGGCCTCCGCCCCTGAGTGAGGCAAGCCGGCGCGCGAGGCGCGCCGAGGGGTCGGGGTGAGCGTGGTCGGATTGATTCCGACCGCGCGAGGGGCGGGGGACTGC
>DAIUFS010000032.1:0-21504 GCA_036844485.1 Candidatus Dormiibacterota bacterium
GTGGTCGGCCAGCAGCCGTTCGGCGGCGCCCGCGCCAGCGGCACCAACGACAAGGCGGGATCCGCCTACAACCTGCACCGCTGGGTGTCACCGCGGGCCATCAAGGAGACGTTCAACCCACCGACCGACTGGCGCTATCCGCATCAGCAGCCCGACTGACATGTCCATCGAGATTCCGCCTGCCGGACCGGAGCCCGGGACCGCATCCAAGCTGCAGATCCTGGCCACCGAGCACTGGAGCCTGCTCGCCACCCGGTCGATGACCTTCAACGAGGCGATGAGCCGGGTGACCATCTTCCTGGCGATTCTCTCCGGCGCGGTGATCGCCCTTGCGCTGGTCGCGCAGGCCGATCGCTTCGGCACCACCTTGTGGTGATGGGAATCTCGGGCCGTACGTCCGTGAAGAACGTCAGCCCGATTCTCGAGCCCCGATTCCCCTCGCCAGGTGGCTAGATTCGCGCGAGACATCAGGCGATGGGATCGGGATGGCTTTGCCATCCTGCCCAGATACATATCCGTAGCCGACCTCGCATTGGGACGGGCCGAGCTGCACCGCATGTTCCCAACCGCGGATGACTTCCACGACCGCGTCGACGAGGATCGTAGCGCCCGCTTCCGGGACGAATTCGGGGGAATCACCAACTTCCCGTTCGCAGGCGCTCAATTGAGCTTGCTCTCAGTTCACCCCCAACTGATCGACCTCGCCGAGATACTATTGGGAACAACTCAGCTCCGCGTATATGCCATCGAGGCGTGGGCCAAGTACACCGGCGCCGCCGACTACGACCAGCCTCACCATCGTGACTATCTCAATCACACGCTGCTGGTGCCGGCGCCTGACCAGCCGCCGCAACAGGTGGAGATGTTCCTCTTCCTAAGCGACGTGCCCGACGACCTCGGCCCTACCAGCTTTGTTCCACGGCCGTTCACTCAGCAGTTGCCGGCTCTTCCCAATTGGTATCCGCGCGCCGATGGCGTAGAAGACGCCGACCAGCCCGATTGGGTGGCATCGACGGGGCGGCCGGACCTCTATGAGGTCGAAGTCTCTGGTGCGGGCCCCGAGGGAACCGTCGTCGCATATCGCATCGAGACATTCCACCGCGCGACTGACCTGGTGCAACCACGGGGCGCGCGCTACACCCTCCACGTCAATTTCCGCTCGGCCAGCGCCGATTGGGTCACCCGGCGAGCCTGGACCGACACCGCCAACACACCCGCTTGGCAGCAGTTCGTGCGGGAGGCGTCGCCGCGCCAGCTGGAACTCTTTGGATTCCCGCCTCGGGGTCACCCGTACTGGACCGCCGAGACCTTCGCCGGCATGGCACTCCGTTATCCCGGGCTCGACCTGACTCCGTGGCAGCTGTAGAGCGGCGAATCGATGGCTGAGGTACTGGAGCGCGGCAGCCGCGTTCATCTCCGGAGACTTCGCGCCGAAGACGAGGAAGCTTTCTTGTCGATGGTCGCGACCAGCACGGCGCTACACCGCCCGTGGACCAGCCCTCCGGCCGACGCGGATGGATTCCGCGACCTCCTGTCGCGCAGCCGACGTGACGACTTTCGCTCTCTCGTGGGATGGCGGACCGACGACAACGTGCTTGCCGCAGTGGTCAACCTCAGCCAGATTTTCCGCGGCAGCTTTCACAGCTGCTACAGCGGGTTTTATGCAAACGCCGCGACAGCCGGGCAAGGCCTGACCCGGGAGACGCTCGACCTCGCGTTGCGGTATGCGTTCGAGACCGAGGCGCTGCACCGTATCGAAGCCAACGTCCAGCCTGCCAACGCGGCCTCACTCGCTCTGGTCCGCCGGGCTGGCTTTCGACACGAGGGGTTCTCGCCCCGCTACCTGCAGGTCGATGGGCAATGGCGCGACCACGAGCGGTTCGCGATCACGGTCGAGGATTGGCGCGCGAGATCGCACCAAGAGTGAGTACAGCCCAGGACGACGCTATTCGGCAATCTGCCTCGGGAAGCGACTGAGGTGCTCCCTGCCGAGGGACCGGATCGCGGCGTAGTCAGCGTCCGAGAACGTCGTCATCCAGGGCTTGTAGAGCCCTGCTATCACCGCGATCGCCGGCCGCTCCAGCCCGCGCCTCTTCAGTTCTGTCTGATCGGCATTTTCCAGAACGCAGAACAACCGGTATTACGTTCTGTTGGGTTTGCCCTGGGTTCTGACCTCGTAGTAGCCGTGCATCTCGCCGTGCATGGCTTCCCAGAGTCCACCACCTGAAAATCGCGGAGGTGGCGCTGCAGCCACGGCGTCGAGGACGGCCAGCATCGTGGCACGAACCTTGGTCGGCGACGCCATGAGAAAGTCGATGGCCGGGACCGTGCCGTCTGGGGCGCGGTAGTAGAGAACATCCCAGGGCATGGACCGGGCAGCTTACCCGGCGGCGCCGCCAACCTTCTGCTGCGGTGCCTCGGAACGTGACACGACCCTGATCTCTGCTCCGAGGGCATCGGCGAGGGCGGCGATGGTGCGCAGCTCCGGATTGACCTCGGCGGAGAATAGGCGGCGGATTGCCGCCGGATCCTTGCCGATTCGGCGGGCGAGCTCGGCCTTGGAGCAACCGGCCTCGAGGCGCAGACGGTCCAGGGTAGCCATCACGTCGTCAACCTGGGCGAGCTGAGCTGCGGCGCGCTCGTACTCGGCCCGGAACTCGGGGTCCTTGAGCTGTGCGTCGACGAATTCGCGGTGCCGAGTGACCTTCACCATGATCTGAGTGCCTCCGGGTAAAGCGTAACACATGTATTACGCCACCTAGAGGTCGCAAAGCCGGTATGAGCGAGCCATCGCCCGCTGCATCGAACGGTGTCGGGGCCGCGTCGCTGCTGCAGCAGCGCCCCTGTGTCGTGGATGGTCACCCGAATGAGTTGGTGCAGTTCAGCGTGTAGACGGACCGGTTCTGCTGGCTGTCGTACAGGATGTCATCGACGAGCGGCACCCCATCGCTATCGATGATTGGCAGTGTGACGATCGGCTGTGTCTGCCCCTTCATCGACACAGCCGCATCGGCTGTGTCGACGTTGATCGCAACCGCCGCGTGGACGGGTGTTGCCATCCCATCTTGATTGCCGGTCATGCGGTCGAAGTTGCAGAGGTCACCGGTTTGGCCGGGTGCGGGCGTCTGCGCCGAAAGGTGGGCCAACTCTTGCTTGAGCCGGTCGGTGAAGGGGCAAGGCCCGGTGTCACAGCCGCCCGCCACACCATTCGCCGTGGGCGGGGAGGTCTGTTGCACCACCGCGAGCACCGCTGCTTCAGTCAGAACCGTTGGCGTCGGTGAGGGGGTCGCCGGCGCAGCTGAGGTGGCGGACGCCGACGATGCGGCGGCAGAGACCGCAGCGGTTGGAACGCTGGAGGTCCGCACGCCGCGCACAGCATCCCTGCGGCAAACGCCACTCCGATGGCTCGTCCGGGTCGAGAGATTGCGCCCATCATCAGCCGGCACGGGTCGCCTTCTAGAGCAGCGCCCCGGTGTCGTCGATGGTTTCGAGCAGCTCCTTGACCCGCTTGAGGAACCGGGTCGCCTGGAGCCCGTCGTTGATCCGATGGTCGAAGCTCAGGCCCAGGTTCATCATCGGCCGGATGGCGATGGCGTCGTCGACCACCACGGCGCGCTTGACGACCGAGTCCATGGCCAGGATCGCTGCCTGCGGCTGGTTGATGATCGCCTGGGTGAGCACGGTGCCCAGCGCTCCCGTGTTGTTGAGCGTGAAGGTGCCGCCCTGGATCTCGTCGAGCTTGAGCTTGTTGGTGCGCGCGCGATCGCCGAGGTCCTGCATGGTGGTGGCCAGGCCGGCGATGCTGAGCCGGTCGGCGTTGCGGATCACGGGAACGATGAGGTTCTCCTCGAGCGCCACGGCGATGCCGAGATGAAGATCGCGGTGCACGATGATGCCCTGGTCGCTCCAGGATGAGTTGAGACTCGGATACTGGCGCAGCGCGTCGCAGACGGCGCGGGCCACGAAGGGCAGGTAGGTCAGCTTGGCGCCGTAGCGCTGCTCGAACTCGGTGCGACGGGTGGCGCGCAGACGGGCCACGCGCGACATGTCGACCTCCATCATCATCCAGGCGTGCGGCGAGGTGTGCCGGCTGCGCACCATGTGCTCGGCGATGGCGCGCCGCGTCGGCGTCAGCGGGATGAGCTCGTCGCCCTCGACGCGTTGCGGAGCGGAGGCCGCCTCGTGCGTGGATGCGGCAGGCGCTGCACCATCGGCCTTCGCTGATGCGGCCGGCGCCGATGCACTCGGCTGCGCTGCTGCCGGCGCCGAGGCATTCGGCTGCGCTGCGGCCGGCGCACCCGCTGCGGGCTGCGCGGTAGCACCGCCCGCGTCGCGACGCTGCACGTAATCGAGAACGTCCTTCTTGGAGATGCGGCCGCCGAGGCCGCTGCCCTCCACCTGCGCGAGGTCCACCTCGTGCTCGCGCACCAGCATGCGCACCGCGGGCGTGAGGTGGTACTGCCCGCTGCCATTGCCGTTGCCGGCGTGCTCCGAAGCCGGCGGCGCGGTGCCCGCAGCGGGCGCTGGCGCGAAGGCCTGGGCGGCAACGGGTTGCTCGTGCTGCGGAGCGCTCTCGGGCGCAGCAGCCGGCTCCGCCTGCGCGACCACAGGCTGTGCGCTGGGCTCCTCCGCCGCGGCCACCTCGGGCTGCGCAGGCTGCTCGGCAGCGGCGGGCGCGGCCTCCGGTGCCGCGGGCTCCGCAGCGGCGGCCCCGTCGCCCTCCGCAGCCCCGTCTCCTTGGTGCCACGCTGAATTGGCCTGCCCCTGCTCGGCCGTCTCGATGGTGCAGATGGGCTCGCCCACCGCCACCACGTCCCCCTCCTTGGCGATGTGCTCGCCCATGCTGCCCTCGGCGGGCGCGGGGATCTCGGCATTGACCTTGTCGGTGACCACCTCGGCGATGGACTCGTACTTGGCCACCGGCTCGCCGGGCTGCTTCAGCCAGCGCGCGATGGTGCCCTCGGTGACGCTCTCGCCGAGCTGGGGCATGGTGACTGTCATGGCCATGGTGTGATTGTCCTCAGTACGCGGCCAGCTTGCGCAGCGCGGCCTCCAGCTTGTCGGGTGTGACCAGGTAGAACTCCTCGAGGGCGTGGGCGAACGGCATGGCCGGGATCTCCGGGCCGCCGATGCGCATCACCGGCGCGTCGAGGTATTCGAAGCACTCCTCTGCGACGATCGCCGACACCTCTGACGAGATGCTCACCGCCAGGTTGGGCTCCTGGGCGACCATCACCTTGCCGCATTTGCGCGCGCTGCGGATGATCGCCTCGCGGTCGAGCGGGCGCAGGCTGCGCAGGTCGACCACCTCGCACTCGAAGCCGTCGGCGGCGAGTCGCTCAGCGACCTCGAGGGCGGCGTGCACCATCATCCCGTACGTGAAGACGGCGATGTCGTCGCCCTCGCGCACCACAGCAGCCGTTCCCAGCGGCACCGTGTACTCGTCGTCGGGCACCTCGCCCTTCACCGATCGGTACGCCCGCTTGTGCTCGAAGAAGAGCACCGGGTCGGGATCGCGCAAGGCGCTGACCAGCAGCCCCTTGGCGTCGTAGGGAGTGCTCGGCACCACCACCTTGAGCCCGGGGACGCCGCAGAACATGGCCTCAATCGACTGCGAGTGATAGAGGGCGCCGTGGATGCCGCCGCCGAACGGTGCCCGCAGCACCATGGGCACGCCCCAGTCGTTGTTGCTGCGGTAGCGCATCTTGGCCGCCTCGCTGACGATCTGGTCGACCGCCGGCATGATGAAGTCCTGGAACTGGATCTCGGCGATGGGGCGCATTCCGTACAGAGCGGCCCCGATGCACACGCCGACGATGCACGACTCC
This sequence comes from Candidatus Dormiibacterota bacterium, assembly GCA_036844485.1. Taxonomy (GTDB): domain Bacteria; phylum Chloroflexota; class Dormibacteria; order Aeolococcales; family Aeolococcaceae; genus Aeolococcus. The sequence continues at coordinate 5,829 of DAIUFS010000032.1, forward strand.
GCCAGCGGCGCGTCCATCACCCGCCACTCGCCGAATTCCTTCTGCAGGCCCTCGGTGGTGCCGAACACACCGCCCTTGGCGCCGACGTCCTCGCCGAGGATCATCACCCGCTCATCGCGGCGCATCTCGTCGCGCATGCCGTCGCGGATGGCCTCCAGATAGCTCCTGGTGGGCATCAGCTGTCCTCGGCGTAGACGTGGAGAAGCGCTGTCTCCGCAACGGGATCCGCCGCCTGCTCCGCGTACGCGGTGCCCTCGTCCACCTCCGCCACCAGCTCGGTGCGCAGGCTGTCGGAGTCGCCCGGGCCCAGCACCCCGAGGTCCTCGAGCATGGCCCTGAAGCGGGGCATGCAGTCCTGGAGGCGCTCCGCCTCGAGGTCGTCGGCGCTGCGGTAGCGGCGCTGATCGTCGTCGGAGCTGTGTGAGGTGAGCCGGTGCACCTTGGCCTCGAGCAGCGTGGGGCCGCCGCCGCTGCGCGCCCGCTGCACGGCGTCCCGCGCCGCTCGGTAGCAGGCGATGGCGTCGCTGCCGTCGACGCTCACCCCCGGGATGCCGTAGGCGATGGCACGATCCGACACGTTGGGGGTGGCCATCTGCTTCTCGACGGGGACGCTGATGGCGTAGCCGTTGTTCTCGACGACGAACACCACCGCAAGCTTGTGGGTGGCGGTGAAGTTGAGAGCTTCGTGGAAGTCTCCCCCGCTGGTGCTGCCCTCGCCGAACGCGGTCACGCAGATGGCCTTGTCGCCGCGCATCTTCATGGCCAGAGCGATCCCGGCGGCATGGAGCAGCTGAGTGGTCGTCGGCGAGCCCGTGCTGATGATGTTGTGGGCACGCGATCCGTAGTGCGCCGGCATCTGGCGGCCGCCACTGTTGGGATCCTCCGCTTTGGCAAGCACGGACAGCAGGTGGTCGCGCGGTGTCATACCCAGCACCAGGGTCAGCGCCAGGTCTCGGTAGTACGGGGCCAGCCAGTCCGTGCCCGATTCCATGTTCATGCCGACGGCAACCTGGATCGCCTCGTGGCCCATGCCGCTGATCCAGAACGGCGCGCGTCCCTGGCGGTTGAGCACCCACATGCGCTCGTCGAGAACGCGCGAGCGGAGCATGTGGCGGTACATGGCTCGCAGCGTCTCGCCGTCGAGATTCTCCTTGCTCACCGCATCGGTCTTGGCCACAACCACGTTCGTCCGGCTCCTCTAGATGTGGATGGCCTCGCCGGACACCGCCAGCGCGGCCTCGGCAAGGGATTCACTGAGGGTGGGGTGCGGCGCCACCGCCTGCGACATCTCAAATGGGGTCGACTCGAGCAGGGCACCCAGCGCCGGACCGTAGATGAGCTCGGTCACCTCGTGGCCGATGATGTGCACCCCGAGGACCGAGTGCGTGGTGCTGTCGGCCACCACCTTGGTGAAGCCGCCTGTCTCTCCCCACACCACGGCGCGGGCGTTGGCCCGGAAGGGAAACATCCCCACGCTGACATCGTGGCCGGCCTCGCGCGCCTCGGCCTCGCTGAGCCCGAGCGAGGCGATCTGCGGGGTGCAGTAGGTGGTGCGCGTCACCAGCGTGGGATCGAGCGCAACCGGATTGCGCGCGGCGATCACCTCGACCGCGATGACCCCCTCGTGCATCGCCTTGTGGGCCAGCTGGAAGCCGCCGGCGCAGTCGCCGATGGCGCTGATCCCGGCGGCGCTGGTGTGCTGCTCACCATCGATCTGCACAGCCCCGCGCTCGACGGCCACGCCAGCCTCCTCGAGGCCGATGTCCTCGACGTTGCCGGCACGGCCCACCGCGACGAGCAGGACTGTCGCCTGGAGCCGCTGCTCGCCGCCCTCGCCGCGCACAGTGACGGCGACACCGCCCTCGTTGCGCTCCACGCTGGAGGGGTCGAGGGTCATGCCCACCAGACAGTGGATGCCGCGCGCCTCGAACTGCTTCTGGAGCTCGCGGCCGATCGCCTCGTCCTCCAGCGGCACCAGGCGGGGAGCCATCTCCACCACGGTGACCTCGCTGCCCGCGCTGCGCCAGAAGGAGGCGAACTCCACCCCCACCGCCCCGGCGCCGAGCACGATCGCGCTCGCCGGCACGTCATCGAGGAAGAGCGCATCGTCGCTGGTGAGCAGCTGGCGCCCGTCGGTGGGCAGGTCGGGCACCTGGCGGGGGCGCGAGCCGGTGGCGACGATGATATGGCCGGCCTCGAGCTCGACCTGGTCGACCCCCGTCTCGGCGGCGACCACCACCCGCCCCGGTCCCTCGAGGCGTCCGCGGCCGTGCACCACCGTCGCCTTGTTCTTCTTGAGCAGCCCCTCCACCCCCTTGTGGAGGGTGCCGACCACCTTGTCACGGCGCCTCGCCGCCACGCCGTAGTCGAAGCTCACCTCGCCGGTGTTGACCCCCAGCCGGTGCCCATCGCGCACCTGGTCGAGCAGGGCGGCACTCTGGAGCAATGCCTTGGTGGGGATGCAGCCTTTGTGGAGGCAGGTTCCGCCCACCTTGTCGGCCTCGACCACGGCGGTGCGGAGGCCGAGCTGCCCGGCCCGGATGGCTGCGACGTAGCCGCCCGAGCCACCGCCCAGGATGACCACGTCGAAGCGCTCTGGCACGGGCCCGAGTATAGGTCCGCCCACCCGTGTGCGAGCCCCTCAGGACCCCAGCAGCGAGAGCGCCGCCTGCAGCTGCGCGTCGCCGCCGGCGGGCGCGGATTGGGCGTCGAGCTGGAAGCGGGCGTCCGGGCCGGCCAGCGCCACCGTCCTGTCCGGGGTGATCCCGCTGCCCTCGATGCTCTCCCCCTTGGGCCCATACCAGCGTTCCACGGTGAGGTGCAGGTCGGCTCCGTCGGGGAGCGGGTAGTCGACCTGCACCGAGCCCTTCCCGAAGGTCTTCTCCCCGACGATGGTGGCCCGGTGGTAGTCGCGCAGCGCCGTGGTGGTGATCTCTGCCGCGCTCGCCGAGCTCTCGTCGACGAGAACTACTATCGGCTCAGTGAGCGCCTCGCCGCCTGGCTCGATGGGGTCGTCGGAGACGCTCTGGGCGCCGTTGGGGTCACCGTTGGCGGGAAGGCGGCCCTTGCGCAGCACCACCACCTTCTGCGTCGGCGTGGGCTCCACGAACTCGCTGACCAGCGATTGCGCGGCGCTGACGTAGCCGCCACCGTTCTGGCGGAGGTCGAGGACGATCGAGGTCGCGCCCGCGGCGATGCCGCGCTGCAACTGGGTGCGGGCCACCGTCCCGGTGTCGGTGTCGAAGCCCGTCAGCTGCATGTAGAGGACGTGCCCGAGGAGGTGCGTGTACACCGAGGGGATCTGCAGGTTGGCCCGGGTCACCACCAGGGTGACCTGGCTGGTGCCGCGCAGCACCGTGAGGCGCACGGTGGTCCCGGTGGGTCCTCGCACCTTGGCGGCGGCCTTGTCGATGCGGGTGGTCTCGTCGCTGCCCAGCGAGGCCATCGTGGTGCCGTTCACCGCCACCAGCACATCGCCGCGATGCACGCCGGCGCGGTCGGCCGGTTGGTTGACGAGCACGTCCTCGATGACCGCTTCGGTGGCGGTCTGTCCAGACGCGCAGAGCACGCCGCCATCACAGCGCGGCTCCACCGCGATGCCGATGCTGCCCTGGCGCTCGCCACCGAGAGTGGAGTTCAGGTCCTGGTACTCGGCCGCGGTGAGGTACGCGGAGAAACGATCGTTGTAGGTGTCGTGGAGCATCTGCACGATGCCCTGCTCCGCGCCCGCAGTTCCCTGGGTGGCGGGCACGTCACGGATGACGTAGTTCTGCTCGACCGCCTGCCACGCCGCGGCGATGCTGGTCTGGTCGACCGAGCCGCCCGCGCCGAAGTGCGGAAAGATCCTCGCGATGAAGCCCGCCGACGAGGAGGTGGAGAGGTTGAGCACCAGCAGCGCGGACAGGTAGCAGGCGGCCACCACGCCCAGTGTCCGGGTCACGTCTCCGGGCGGGCGGGGGATGCGCGGGCGCCCCGGCTTCGGCGGCGACCACCCCGCCGATGCGTCCGGCCGCTCGCCGGCGCCGGGGGGGTCGCTCATGAGAGATAGGCGAGCGGATTCCGCGGAACGTTGTTGAGGTCCACCTCGAAATGCAGGTGGCACCCGGTGCTGTTGCCGGAGCTGCCCTCGTAGCCGATCAGCTGCCCGCGGTGCACCGTCTGGCCGTCTCTCACGGTGAAAGACGCCATGTGCCCATACACCGAGATCCAGCCGTTGCCGTGGACGATGATGATGTGATTGCCGTAGCCCACATCGCTGAAGTAGAGATGGACGATGCCGTTGTCGGCGACGGCGATGTTGTTGCCGCACGGGGCCGCGATGTCGATGCCGCTGTGGAAGTGCTTGGTGGCGCAGCTGGGGTCGTACGGCTCGAACGGGTAGGTGGTGCAGCCGAAACCCTGGGTGATGGGCCCGGTCTCAGGCCACTGGAAGTGGCCGTTGCCACCGCCCGCAGCCAGGGCCGCCGCCTCCTGCACCTGGAGGGCCGCGATCTGGGCGGTGAGCTGCTTGGCGGCCGCCTCGTTGGCGGCCAGCAGCTGCTGGTCGCTGGCCTGCAGGGCGAGGAGCTGCTGCTGGGCCTGCTGGCGGGTGGCCAGCGCGCTGTCGAGCTGCGCGACGATGCCGTCGAGCGTGGCCACCACCTGCGTCTGCTGGGTCTTGGCGGTGCTGATCCTGACCACGTCGTCCTGCACCGTCTGCGCCTCGGTGGTGACCTTGGCGATCAGCTGCTGCTCGCTGGAGCCGAGGCGGTGAACGTCGAGGACGTGCTGCCAGAGACTGTTGAAGTCGCCCGAGGTGAGGAAGTTGCTGAAGCCGTTGGAGGCGTTCTGCGCCTTGTACATGACCACGATCTCGGTGAGGAGTTGATGACGGTCGTCGGCCAGCTTCTGCCGGGTCCCGGCCAGGTCGGACTGAGCCAGCGCCAGCTCGGTCTCGATGGCGGCGAGCTGATCCTCGGCGTCGGAGACCTGGTGCTTGGTGGTGGTGATCTGGGAGTCGAGGTCGGCGATGGCCTTCTGCAGTGCCGCCTCCTGGTTGGCGGCGGCGGCCAGCTCGCTGCGCAGGCGAGCCATGGTGGCGCCGTCGGCGGAGAGCTGCTGCTTGGCGGCCCCGATCTTGTTGGTGATGGCGTCAGCCGTGGCCGGCCGCTGATCGGAGCCGAGTGCGGCCACCGCGACCAGCGCGGCGCCGATCACCACCACGAGCGCCCGCCGCGCCAGCGCCCGCCCACCCCGCCGCGGGCTGATGGTGATCAGGCGGTGTGTGCGAGCCATCGGCGTGCGCTGTCGTCGCGTCCTGCGGCCGTCAGGCGGCGAGGAAGCGACGTACCCCGAGGTAGCTGCCGATGGCGCCGATGACGGCCCCACCCACAAAGAGACCGGCGACCACGACGATGGTGAAGAGGCCATCGAAGGGGATGGCGAAGAGTGCGCCCGCGGTGAGCGACACCACCAGCTTGTAGATGCCCAGCACCACCACCCCGGCGAGGATGGCCCCGAGGATCCCCCCGAAGATGCCCTCGAGCAGGAAGGGCCAGCGCACGAACCAGTCGGTGGCCCCCACCAGCTTCATGATCTCGATCTCAGTACGGCGCGCGTATACGGCCGTGCGGATGGTGTTCATGATGATCACCAGGCTGACCACCAGGAGCATCAGCGAGACGAAGCCCACCACCCCCTCGATGATGTTGATCGCCGCCTGTATCTTGGGGGTGACGTCGGGGTTGTAGTCGGTCGGTTGGGTGGAGTCGACGATCGGCGAGGATCGGGCCACCGAGTCGAGCTGCACCAGATAGCGCAGCTGCTTGACGTCGACGTTGAGGGACGCCGGCAAGGGGTTGCTGCCCAGCGCGGTCACCGCCGTGGCGATGTCGGTGCCTTTGCTGGCCGCTTCCTGGAACGCCTGGTCCTTGTTCTCGAAGCTGACCGCGAGCACGCGGGGGTCGGTCTGCAGCTGGTGCTGGAAGTTGGTGATGTCGGCCAGCGAGATGCCGTCCTGAATGTAGATCTTGAGCTTGCTGGCGCGGGATTCCTGGTCGCGGAGCACGTTGGTGAGCAGGTGGGTGCCCAGTGACAGGGCGCCGATGAGGACGAGGATGAGCCCCATGGTGCAGACGCCTGCCAGCGAGACCCCGAGGTTGCGCCGGAAGTTCTGCAACGACGACCTGATCGCGAACCAGAGTGCGGAGAGGAAGCGCCTCAAATGGTGGCCTCCCCGTCACGCAGGTACTTGCCTTCCTGCTCGTCGCGGATCACCCGTCCGCCGTCGATGGCGATGACCCGGCGCCGCACCAGGTCGACGACCTCGCGGTTGTGGGTGGCCATGAGCACGGTGGTGCCGCGATGGTTGATCTGCAGCAGCAGCTGCACGATTCCCCACGAGGTGTCGGGGTCGAGGTTGCCGGTGGGTTCGTCGGCGAGAAAGATGCGCGGCCGGGTCACCAGAGCGCGCGCGATGGCCACGCGCTGCTGCTCGCCACCGCTGAGCTCGTCGGGAAACTTGTTGATCTTGTCCTCGAGCCCGACGATCCAGAGCGTCTCCTCCACCTTCTCGCGCATGTGCCGCTGCCCGGGGCGGGTGACCTGGAGGGCGAAGGCCACGTTCTGTCCCACCGTCTGGGTGGGCAGCAGCTTGTAGTCCTGGAAGACGATCCCGAACTTGCGCCGCAGCTTGGGCAGGCGGCGCCGCGGCATGCGGGTCACCTCCTGGCCGTCCACGAAGATGCGCCCGCTGCTGGCGGGTTCGTCGCGGATGAGCAGCCGCACCAGGGTCGACTTCCCCGCGCCGCTGGCGCCGACCAGGAAGACGAAGTCGCGCTGGTAGATGGCCAGGTCGATGTCGCTCAGCGCCACCGTGCCGCTCGCGTAGGTCTTGCCCACGCCGTGGAAGCTGATCACCGGGCGCAGCGCGGGATCGTTGGCGAGGGCGGGGCGCTGCGCGAGTGCAACCGTCATCCAAAGTCCTTGTGAAGCAGGAGGGGATCGGCGTCGTAGTGGTTCACGGCGGGGAATCCCAGCGCCCGGCGGGCCCATCTCCCCGCCTGCCCAGCCGGGTGGCGCAGAGGGAGGTCCCCCCGGTTCGCGTGCGACGTGGAGCGAATTTGAGACCGGTCAAGGGACGCGCCCGAGTATACGACCGGGTCGGAATTTGCTCCCGTCTCCGCGACACATCCGCGACACTTGCCGTGCCGCGGGCGCACACTTTCGGGGCGTTTGCGCTGTGTGCCGCGAAAACCTACGCCGCTACGCGCGCTGACCAGCGCAGGTACGCCTCCATGAAGGGGTCGAGATTGCCGTCGAGAACTGCCTGCACATTGCCCACCTCGACACCGGTGCGGTGGTCCTTGACCATGGTGTAGGGGTGCACCACGTAGGAGCGGATCTGGCTCCCCCACTCTGCCGGCATCGACTCCCCGCGCAGCTCCGCCACGTGCTCGGCGTGGGCGGCCTGCTTCAGCGCCAGCAGCCTCGAGCGCAGCACCCGCCAGGCCACCTCGCGGTTCTGGTGCTGCGAGCGCTCGTTCTGGCAGGTCACCACCACGCCCGTCGGGATGTGGGTGAGCCGGATCGCTGACGACGTCTTGTTGACGTGCTGGCCCCCGGCGCCGCTGCTGCGGTACACGTCCTCACGCACGTCCTTGGGGTCGATGTCGATGTCGACGGCGTCCTCGATCTCGGGGGTCACCTCGACGAGCGCGAAGGAGGTGTGGCGGCGCGCGGCGGAGTCGAACGGGCTGATGCGCACCAGCCGGTGCACACCGCGCTCCGACTTGAGCAGCCCGAAGGCGTGCGGACCGGTGATCAGCAGCGTCGCCGACTTGATGCCGGCCTCCTCACCGGGCGACTGGTCGATGATCTCGACTCGGTACTTCTTCTCCTCCGCCCAGCGCATGTACATGCGCATCAGCATCTCCGCCCAGTCCTGCGAGTCGGTGCCGCCGGCGCCCGCGTGGATGCCGAGGATGGCCGGGTTGTCGCTGTACGGGTCGCTGTAGAGGAGCTCCAGCTCGCGGCGGTCCAGCTCGCGTTCCAGCGAGTCCAGCTCGGTGGTCACCTCCGCGGTCACCGCCTCGTCCGGCTCCGCCTCCACCATCTGCGCGAGGTCGACCGCGTCGGCGGTGCGCTTCTCGATGGTCGACACGGCGGACACCTCCTCACGGAGCCGTGATGCCTCCTGGGTCAGCGACGCGGCGCGCCGCGAGTCATCCCACAGAGCGGGGTCGTTGATCTCCTTGTCGAGCTCAGCGACACGGGCGCGTTTGGCGTCCAGGTCAAAGATGGCCCAGCAGATCGGCTGCCCGGGCCTTGACCTCTTGCGCGCGTGTCGCCAGCTCACCCATGACAGCCGAGTGTACTTGGGGGCCTCGCGGCGACCGCAATTCCGATCGCCCGGTCAGCTGCGCTTCTTTCCTCGGCGGTGTCCGCCGCGCTCGACCTGCGGCCTGGCGGCATCTGCGCTGCTCGGTGCAGGTTCATCAACCAACCCCGCCGCCTCCATTGCTCCAGCTTCCTCCATCCAGCTTCGGGCTGACCGGTTGCCCGACGGCCCGTGCAGTTCGGCCAGCCGGCGGCCGGCATCCCGGCGAAACTCCTCCGCGTCGCTGATGATCGGCGTCGGTAGAAATGCCGGCTCGTCCTCTCCAGGGCCCAGCACGCCAACTCCGTCCGGGTACGGGTTGTTGGTCCCCAGGGCGGGTCCAGCGTTCGGTTCAGCCCGCAGAGCGTTCCAGAACACCGCGCCGAGGAATCCGGCCGCCAGCACCATGACGATGACCACGAGCACGACACTCACTCGGCCATCTTGCGGCCTGACGCAGTCGGCTACAAGTCACGGGAACTGGACCATGTACCAGTGCGCCCCGGCGTCGTTGGTGCGCCACAGCTCGCTCTGCCTGGACCCGGTCAGGGCGAAGGCGAAGCCGTTCACCGATGTGGTGAATCCCACCATCGTCCACTGAGCCTGAGTGCCCTCCACCGTTGCGAATGTCTGACCGCCGTCGGTGGTGCGCAGCAGCGCCTGCGCGCCGATGACGGCGGTCGACGACGACACTCCCGCGATGGTGGCGGAGTTGGCGATCGGCGGAGCGGCCACCTGGGTGAACTGCTGCCCGCCGTTGACTGACCGAAATGCCGAGGCCTCGGTGCCGGTGGCGCAGGTTGCCCACAGCGTGCTGGCGTCGACCGCGTAGTCGTTCGCATATCCAAGGGCACTGGGACACGCCGTCTGCATGGTGAAGTGCTGACCGCTGTCGCTCGAGGCAAGCAACCAGCCGGGGCCACCTGCGGGAGACGCGATGGCGACCCAGAGGTTGCTTCCGTTGACGCTGAGGTGGCCCAGGCTCCCGTGTCCGTCGGACGCGGAGAGGGTCGTCCAGCTGTCGTGGCCGGCGGACGACCGTTCCACGGTGCAGCTGGGCGCCCCCGTGCACGCCACCACATACACAGAGCCGCCCGACGCCTCGAGATCCGTCACAAAGCCGGTGCCGGTGTCCTGAATCCAGTGACCGCCGCCGTCGTGCGTTGCCCACACCACTCCGTACGAGCTGACAACCCAGGCGTCGGCCGGGCCGGCGAAGCGCAGCCTGACAGGCTTGCCCTGGACCCCGGGCGCCACCGGCGGCGCCGGGATGGACGTGAAGGTGTGGCCGCCGTCGCTGGTCTGGAGGATGCGCGTGCACGACGCCGACGAGCAGGTCGGCCCGTCATAGCCGAGCACCCACCACTGGTTGGCACCGATGGCGGTCACGTCGATGGGCACGAAGCCGCGCACTGGAGGGCCGACGGGAACCTGTTGCGTGGCCGGCGTGTTCGTCGCCGGCGCGGCGGTCGGAGTGGACGTGGGCCGGACCGTCGCTCCGGGTGTCGACGAATGGCCCGGTGCGACACCGGTGGGCGTACCGTGGTTGACGAGCGCGACCACGATCACGCCGGCCACCGCAGCGACGGCCAGCGCCCCTCCCGCGATGGCGCCCCAGGTGCGCATCCGCGCGGCACGCCTGTCGGTCGACATCATCACTCTCCCGAGCACATCCGGTGCCGGCTGCTGCGTCATCTGCCGGTAGTAGTCCTGCAGCTCGTTGGACAGGCGATCGTCCTGTTCAGGCATCGCTCATCTCCCTGCGAAGCGTTGCGAGCGCGCGGGCGAGATGGCTGCGGACCGTTCCCGGGGACAGCCCCATCAGCTCGGCGCACTGGTCGGCGGAGTAGCCGTGGTGGTAGCTGAGCACCAGGGCGGCGCGCTGCTGGGGCGACAGCTGCGCCTGGGCGCGGTCGAGGTCGAGCAGCCGGCCTTCGAAGCGCGGATGCTCAGCCGCGGGGACCGAGACGTCGGCCGCCCCCAGCGTCCAGCGCCTCAGGCCCCGGCGCCGCCTGAGGCAGTGCCGCACACACAGGGTGGTGAGCCAGCTGGCGCGCTTGTCCTCGTCGCGAACCGCATCCCACCGCCGCCACGCGATCAGGAAGCTCTCCTGGACGGCGTCCTCCGCCTCACCCGGGTCGCGGAGGATGGCCAGCGCGATGTGGAACAGCCGTCGCTGCTGCGCGCCGACAAGGCGCTCGAGCGCCGCACGCCGCTCCCACTGGTCAGAGGCCAAGGCGCGCACTGCCACCTGCGGGGTCATACCGGATCAGAGACCGCTCGGGCCCCGTTGTGTTACGCACTGGTCGGCCAGCCTATCCGGCGGCACCGCTCTTGCGCGCGCGAGCGACCGAGTTCTGCGCAAGAGATTCGCTGGCTGTCGGTCTTCAGCCGGGTCATCGGTGGATGCTGATCGTCTCAAGCTCGAGCCGATTACAGTGCAGACGGCCGTCATGCCAAGCAGCGCAACATAGTTACCGAGGCTTCGCGGACCGAGCCAAAGCCCGAGGCTGGAGACGATGATCCCCGCCCGTGCCCATCGCCGTGGAGCCAGCGCGCAGATAGTGGTGCCCACAACGACGGCCGCGATCGTCAGGGTCGCGAACACTGCCACAAGACCGCTCCCGGCCTCTCCTGCCGCTCCCGGTCCGAACCCGAAAGGAAACACGGGTTGTGTTTGTGGTGCGAACACTCCGGCGATCCACGCCGACGGGCCCGCAACGATGAAATAGCCGTCACTCACTCGCGACCAACCCCGTCCGCGTCGTGTGCAGACATCAACTACGGGGAAGCGAGCACGTGCCCGTCTCGGGTGATCACGAGAATCAACGTCAGGTCGCGAGCGCCGATGCCGCCCGGCAGCGCCGCGACGTGAGCATGGACCGTGTAGCGCAGGGTGCCCGCGGTATCGATGCCGGCTGAGCACGTCTGCGACACCGACTCGAAGTCATCGACGTTGTCGGCGGTGCACGAGGTCAGATAGGGCAGGTCGGGATTGACGACATAGGCCGGCGCTCCTGGAGGCAGGTTCATGGCGGCGGCGACGCTGCTCGGGGGCGGGATGCTGGGGTCACCCCAGACGAACGCCACGGTGCCGTTCCAGCACGCCTCGACGCGCATGGCAGCCGTCGCCCCGAACTCGGCGCCGACCATGCGTCCGGCCACGACGTGCATGCACCTCGATCCCTGTGGACCGTCGCCGCTGGAGCTGTTGGCGTTGGGCCCGGCGCCCACCGCTTGCTCGGGAGCGAGTGCGACCAGGAGCAGCCAGACCCCAACGACGGCGAGCAATGTCAGCCCGGTGTTGCGCAGCGGCCGGCGTCGGGGCTCCGCGCCGTCCGCCTCCTGGGAACTGCTCCGCGGTGCCGTTTCTGTCGATGACCAGCTGCAGGCTGATCTGTCGATGGAGGAACGGGGTGATGGCCGAGGCGACATCGGAGCGGTAGACAAAGCTGAGGGTGCCGCCGGCGCTTGTCGTCTGCGTGCACTGCGTGGTGGTCACGATGGCCATCGTGTACGACGCCATCAGGCAGTCACTCGCGTTCATGCCGAACGCCTCGACCGCCCGCTTCCCATCCCAACACGCCTCCGCATGGAGAGTGAGGTGCACCTCCACCCCGATGCCGGCGTCGCGAGTGGCGAGGAACTCTTTGCACGGCCGCGCGGCAACCTGCGTGCCGGACTGGGCGGCGGACCCGAGGAATCGCTCGGCGCCTGCACCGTGGCGGTGGTACGCACCGGGAGCACGACCATACCGGCAGAGAGCACCGCGGGAATGGCGAGGGTCAGCGCGAGCAGGATCGCGGCCAGACGTGCACGACGGTCACGCGCCCGCATGACTTTCAGGTCGCGGATGTCCGCAGGCTCGTACCCGGGATCGATGAACGCCAGCACCATTCCGGGGAGCACGAAGCGCTTCCCTCACGATCGCCGCGTCGACGTCGCATGCGATCTCATCGCACCCGGACCCAGGTTAGTACCGGCTGGTGGCCCACGCTAGTATTCGCCAATGTAACCTGGCTCGAGAGGCCAGGGCGGGAGCGTCAGACGGCGGTCCAGCCGCCGTCGACGAGGAGCACATGCCCGGTCATATAGCTCGAAGCATCAGTGGCGAGGAAGAGTAACGGGCCGTCGATCTCGTGCAGAGCCGGGGTGCGAGCAAGGAGCGTCCGCTCCCGGATGGACCGGGCAAAGTTCTCGTCCGTCAGGAAGCCCGTCATCTCCGAAGGGAAGTAGCCGGGGGCCAGAGCGTTGACCCGCACCCCACGGCTGCCCCACTGAGCCGCCAGCTGGCGGGTGAGGTTCACGACCGCACCTTTGGTGGCGTTATACGCCGCCATCGGCCCGCGAGACGAGACAACACCGTAGATGGATGCGATGTTGACCACGCTCGCGACGGGGGACGCCAGCAGCAACGGCGCCATCAACCGGCACAAGTCCATGACGCTGACGAGATTGACCTCGATGACCTGGGCAGGTCGTCGAGCGACTGCTCCTCGATGGGGCCGCCGTCACAGATGCCTGCGTTGTTGACCAGCACGTCGAGGCGGCCGTGAGACTGGAGACGTTCGGCGAGTGCCTGACGGTGGCGGGCGTCGGTGATGTCGCCCGTCATCGTCTCGATCCGCTCCCCGCACTCGGACGCGAGCTCGTCGAGGCGGTCGCCGCGGCGGGCGGTGACGAGCACGTTCGCCCCAGCCTGGTGGAGCACGCGTGCGAAGCGCGCCCCAAGACCGGCCGACGCCCCCGTCACCAAGGCGACCATGCCGTCGAGCCGCCATCGCACATCAGGCGGCCGGCTGTCTGGTGTCGAGGTGTCGTCGGCCATATCCACCGCGTAATTATCCCAGCGGGGCGGGTGGTCGCAGGGTGGTCGGTCGGCGGGGCGGCGATGGTCCAGCTGCTTGCAGGCGGCCTTGTCGATCCACTCGCCGCGGACTATTTGGTTCGTCGCCGGACGTGTGCACCGCCGAGCCACCCACGCGGCTCGAATGCCAAGTGATCACTGCGAAATTTGTGGTACGCAGGCGCGCCTTGACTATTGGTCGAACAAGGAACACCATCGCGTCCCCGCCAACCACCTTCGGACAGGAGGAGACCAACATGGCCGTTGTCTCGACTATGGATATCAAAGGTAACACCAAGGAACTTCTCGGCAAGTACGACGTCGTCAACAGCCTTCTGATGACGAACGCAACTGGCCCCCCCGAGGGCATGATCGCCCACTTCTGCCTCGAAACACCCGATGGGATTCGCGTCAGCAACGTCTGGGACAGCGACGAACACGCCAAGGCGGACGTTGAGAACCCGGCGCTGCGTGAGGCGCTTGCCAAGGCGCAGATGCCTGCGGTGGCTCCGCAGTTCCTCCCCGTTCACAACCATTTCATCGTGTCGGAGATGAAGGCCGGGGTGTAGTTCGGTCAGCAACGATGGTCGCCGCCACACTCGGTGGTGGCGGCCCTTGCCCTGATCACGTGGCGTCTGCGCCCCGCTTCTACGAGCTCGGGGCGTGCCCCTCACACGCTGATCTGTACGCGACCCGTCAAGGCCGGCGCTGTTGCCCCCTCGCAATGCTGAGTGAAGCTGACGTCCACGGCGGAGATGACCCCGGCGCTGTTGGTGACCATCTGGTTGATGGTGAAGCTGTCGAACGACGTGTTGCAGCCGCGACTGTCGCCGGTGACATCGAGACCGGCCGAATCACCGTCCTGAAATGGCGCCCGCGTGGCGACACTGTAGGTCCCTGCATGAAGCGTCTGTCCGTGCGGCGGGGCTACCGTGATGTCCCAATACTCAGCATCAGCGGCGCTGACGTGAACTGTGAATCCACTGGTCGTCGCAGAAGCGCTGTCGCCTCCGCCCTCAGGGGATACGGTGAGCGTATCGTGGGGCGCCCCGAACTGTTTGGTCAGCCCCTGACCGATGTAGTCACCGGTTTCGCTTGTGAAAGTGAAAGCCCGGTCAGGGGCACTGGCGCCGCGGTTGGCGTGGAGGTTCCCGGCGCTGCTGGCGCGGCTGTGGGCGCCGCTGTTGGTGCGGGGGTTGAGGACGTCCGCGCTGCAGTGGCCGCCTTCGACGGCAGTTGAGTCATCAGCGCGATAGCGACAAGAAGCACCACATTTAGGCCGACAGATGCAACGGTCCACCATGCCAAGGAAGTCCGCGGCGTCCGCTGTGTCCTCCCAGACGACGGTCCAGGAGGAGGCGGCGGCGACGGACCGGGAGGAGGGGGCGTTGGTGGTGTAGCAGGGGGTTGTGACATCTCTGAGCCTCAACTCTGCCCAGGGATACCCGTTGACTACCCTGCCGTCTCTGGACTGTGCCCCCACTGTGGCCTTCTTGGCCAGTCTCGTCTCTTCCGCCGGCTCGCTCGAGAGTAGGCACGACCACCTACGCCAGGATGCCCTTACCTGGCCGTCGTGACCCAGGCGGTATCGACCCAGCAACTGGCCCGGGCTACCGCCCGTGGCACATCTTGTATTTCTTGCCGCTCCCGCACGGGCAGGGCTCGTTGCGCCCCACCTTGCGCTTGCCGCCCGCGGCACCGACGGTGACCCCGCCGGTTGGTGCACCAGGACTGGCCGCGCGTGCCGTGCCCTTGCCGTTCCCGTTCCCGCCCGCCATGGCGCGTGTGCCAGAAGGCGAGCTCTCCACGATGTTGGTGATCGCCGGCTGCAGCAGCGGGCTCAGCGGCACCGGCTTGCCGCTGGTCGCGCGCGCCAGCGCCTGGCTCGCTGCGGCAGCCGCCGGTCGCGCCGGTGGCGTCGCGTCCGGTGACATCTCCCCGCCCGGCTTGTCGGCGCGTCCCGCCCTGGGCGCTGCGGCCTCGGTGGCGGCATCGGTGGGGTCCTCGGGCGGCTTCTCGACGCGCTGGATCTGCACATGCATGAGGAGGCGGACGATGTCGGCCTGGATGTCGGCGGTCAGATCCTGGAAGGACTCGAAGGCGGCCTGCTTGTACTCCACCAGCGGGTCCTTCTGACCGTACGCCTGCAGGTTGATGCCCTCGCGGAGATGCTCCATGTCGGTGAGGTACGCGCGCCACTTGGTGTCGATGACGTTGAGCATCAGCGACTGCTCGACAGAGCGCATCAGCTCGGCGCCGTACTGCTGCTCACGCTCCTCGTACAGAGCGGTCATCTCGCTGATCAGCGTGTCGGCGATGTCGTCGACGGTGTCGCCCAGGCTGTCCAGGCTGATCTCCGCCAGGTCGGGTAGCGGCGCGATCTGGCGCATCCGCTCCCACAAACCCTCGAGATCCCAGGTCTCGCGGTGACGGCCCTCGCAGTACGCGGGCACCTCCTGGCGCACGGTCTGCTC
>DAIUFS010000033.1:0-21444 GCA_036844485.1 Candidatus Dormiibacterota bacterium
CGATGTGGTTCATGGGGATGACGTTGACGTGGGCGTGGGCGCGGCGGGCGAGCTCGCGCAGCCCGCGGGCCTGCTCGACCGAGTCGTTCACCCCTCCGATGAGACACCACTCGAACGTGAGCCGCCGGCCCGTCTGGCGCGCATACGCCGTTCCCGCGTCGAGCAGCGACTCCAGAGGATGGGTGCGATTGAGCGGCACCAGGCGGTCGCGAAGCTCGTTGGTGGCCGCGTGCAGGGAGATGGCCAAAGTGCACGCCAGCCCCTCCCCAGCCAGGCGATGGATGGCCGGGACCACGCCGCTGGTGGAAACGGTGATGCGCCGCGCGCTGATACCCGCGCCGGCCATGAGCACTCGCAGCGAGGCCACGGTGGTGTCGTAGGCCGCCAGTGGCTCTCCCATGCCCATGTACACCACGTGGGTGACGGGGCCGAGGCCGCGCCGATGCAGGGCGGCGGACCCGGCGCGGACCTGGTCGACCACCTCGCCGGGCGTGCAGGAGCGGCGCAGGCCCATCCGGCCGGTGGCGCAGAAGGGGCAGCCCACCGCGCAGCCCACCTGGGTGCTGACGCAGATGGTGGCTCGGCGTCGCGAGCGGTCCCGCGCAGGCGTCTCCATGGCCACCGTCTCGATGGTCTGGCCGTCCCCGAGCGCGCAGAGCAGCTTGACGGTGCGCCCGGAGTCGGCCTCGCTCTCGGACACGACCGCGACTGTCGAGAACTCGAGCGCCTCGCTGAGGCGGTCGCGGAGCGCTGCCGGGAGCTGGTGGACGTCGCCCATCGACGTGACGAACGGCTGCCAGACGGCGCGGCGCAGCTGTGCGGCTCGGAAGGCGGGAGCCCCATGGGCCGCGAGGACGTCTGTGAGCGTGTCCGCCGCGGCGGTGCTCAGCGAGATCGTTGGCATGTCCATCCATGGTACGGGCAGTCCGGCGCCGGTCCGCGATGCGCCGCTGCCTAGACTGCCCTGGTGCGCGAGGTGCTCGGTGGGCTGCTCGGGGTGCCGGCAACCATTCTCGTCGCCGCCGGCCTGGGCCTGGCCGGGCTGACCGTCGTCAGCCGCGCTCGGCGGCGGAGGGAGCCGCCGATTCGGTGGCGCCACCTCGTCCTCGGCCTGGCCCTGTTCGTCGCCGGCGGGCTGGTCATGTGGCTCGACGTCGCCGTGGTGGGGGTGCGGTGAACCCTCAGGTGCGCCCGAGCAGGTCGAGGAACTCGTTGCGGCACTTGGGGTCGGTCTGGAAGGCTCGGGTTAGCGCTGAGGTCACTGTGCGGCTGTTCTGCTTCTCGACCCCGCGCATCATCATGCAGAGATGGGAGGCGTCGATGACCACCGCCACCCCGTAGGGGTCGAGGGCCTCGTCGAGCGCGTTGGCGATCTGGGTGGTCAGCCGCTCCTGGACCTGGAGACGGCGGGCGAAGACGTCGACGATACGGGGCAGCTTGCTCAGCCCGACGATCCGGCCGCGCGGCAGGTACGCGACATGCGCCTTGCCGAAGAAGGGCAGGAGGTGGTGCTCGCAGAGCGAATACACCTCGATGTCGCGGACCAGCACCATCTCCTGGTACGCCTCGGCGTAGACGGCGCCGTTGATGACGTCGGCGACGTTGCGCTGGTATCCGCTGAGCAGGAAACGAAGGCTGTCCGCCACTCGCCCCGGCGTGTGTAGGAGCCCTTCGCGCTCCGGGTCCTCGCCGATCTCGCGGATGACGCGCTCGATGAGAGGAGCGATGGGATCGTCGGCGCCCTCGCCACCAGGGGATGCGTGCTGGTCGCGGGGGACGCGCATCGGCAGCGGCGCGGGCTCGTCCATCCGGACAACTATGCCATCGGGGATCGACGCAGACGCCGGGTGGGCTGCGCTCCGGGCTCAGCGGTTGCTGTAGATGGGGATATTGGTCCCGCTCAGAGGCGCGGCGGCGTCGCTGACCAGGAACTCGACGATGGCGGCAACGTCGTCGGGGGTCATGCCGGCGCGGAGGTGAGGAGCCGCGCGGCGGAGCAGGGCGGTGTCCACCGCGCCGGGGCTCAGCGAGACGCAGCGCACCCCGTGCTCGCGGCCCTCCAGCGCCACCGCCTCCGTGAGCGCGATCACGCCCGCCTTGGAGACGTTGTACGAGGTCAGCCCGGGGAACTTCTCGACGCCGGCGACACCGGACAGCGAGGCCATGTTGACGATCACGCCGCCACCGCCCGCGGCCATGCGGGTGAGCGCCTCGCGGCAGCCCGCGAAGGCGGCGTCGAGGTTGACGGCCATGACCTCGCGCCATTGCGCGTCGGTGATCTCGGCGAGGGGCTGCTTCTCCAGGGTGGCGGCGTTGTTCACCCAGACGCGAAGGACACCCAGTTGGTCGGCCAGGACCGCGATCTCGGCTACGGCCCCGGGTTTGCTGAGGTCCGCGGCATGGACTCGCACCTGGGGGTGGTCCATCGCGGTCTCGGCGAGCTCCGACCGGCTGCGCGCGGTGGCCACGACGATGTGAGCTGACGCCAGCCGCCGGGCCACCGCTCTGCCTATGCCGCGCCCGGCCCCGGTGACCACCGCCACGCTGGCCGCGCTCGATTCGTCGCCGTCCTGCTGTCCAATCACATCGATGCGGGAGCGTAGCTCCGCCGCTCGCATCGCCGCGGGCGTCGTCGTCAGTGGAGCGCGATGGCGGTGACGTCCCTGACGGCGGGAAGGCGCGGCACACCGAGCACGTCTTCGACGGTGGCGAGTAGGGACGGATGCGAATAGGGGTTGGTCGGACTGGTCGGAGTCTTCGAGCCGAGGACGAGGGTGAGCACATGATTCGAATTCCCACCGTCGTTCTCGTCCCAGGTGACCACCACCACGCCGTTGCTCATCGCCGGCGATGCCAGCAGGCCGGGCACGGTGCGCTGTAACCAGGAGTCGCCCACTGCCGACGAGCAGTCGTGCATGTCGTGGCAGAGGTCGGGCGTGATCCACAGGAAGCGCGGCGGCGCGGGGCCGGCGAGGTCCGCGGACAGCCGCGACAACGGCACCACCGACGACGGGCAGCGACCGCCGTAGTAGGCGAAGGGATCGTGCTTGACCGCGTATGCACCCTTGCTCTGGCGGCAGTCCGAGCCCATGCCCTCCATGTACGCGCGCCAAGACACTCCCGATGCGGTCAGCTGGTCGCCGATGTCCTGAGGCGGCAGCGAGTGATAGCCGTCATCGGAGATGCCCCATGTCGTGCCGGAGGTCAACGCCAGATAGTTGGGCAGGCTGGGATGTGCGACGGCGTGATAGTTGGTCAGCACCGTGGATGGCGACGCAATGCTGCGGATGTAGGGGAGCCCGACCACGCTCTCGTAGGCGCGGTTCTCCATGACGATGACCACAACCCGAGTCGGTTGCGGCGCCGATGCAGGCTGCGATGTCGATCTGGCCGGTGATGGCAACGCCGACGACTGTGTGAGGGAAGGCGACGGGACAGCGGACGGCGCACACGCGGCAACAAGGGTGACCACTAGCATTGCCGCGGTGGAGGCTGTGAGACTGCGTGACGATCGATGCACGTGACCACCGTACGACGACGTCGCGGACGCCCGGCGTCCAGAGCATGGTGCCCAGGAAGGGACTCGAACCCTTACAACCTTGCGGTCACCAGCCCCTCAAGCTGGCGTGTCTACCAATTCCACCACCTGGGCAGGCGGCCGGCGGATTTTACTTGACGGGCTGGCGGCCCACCTCCGCCCCGACCCCGCCTTGTGCGCGGAACCAGGACTACTTACTATTGGTGAACCATTATCAGGCGTTATGGAGTGGGGTAACGCATGGCTGTAGCCGTCCGCGTGCGCGACGTCGAGACCCGTGGCATCCCGCTTCCGGCGCCCCGTGGCGCCGGGACGCCGGTCGCCCTGCAGCGGCTTCTCCCCCACCTCGCCGACGCGCTTCGCTCGACCGCCGTGCCGCCCACCTCCAGGCTCGGCGAGATGGCCTCCTACCACCTCGGCTGGACCGACGCCGACGGACGCTCCCTTGGTGAGGGCAGCGGCAAGTTCGTCCGGGGCTGCATGGCGCTGTGGGCCGCCGAGCAATGCGGAGGCGACGTCGCGGATGCCGGGCCGGTGGCGGCCGCCGTGGAGTGGATCCACAACTTCACCCTGGTTCATGACGACATCCAGGACGGCGACCACGAACGTCGCCACCGCCCCACCGTCTGGGTGGTGTGGGGCAGCGCCCAGGCGATCAACGCCGGCGATGGCATGCACGCCGTGGCGTATCGCGCCCTGCTCTCGGGTCGAGGCCGGCCCGCGGCACGGCTGCGGGCGGCGGCGGCGCTCAACACGGCGGTCATCGCGGTCATCGAGGGCCAGTGTCTCGATCTCGATCTCGAGGGCCGGATCGACACCTCGGTGGCGACCTACCTGCGCATGGTCCGCGCCAAGACCGGGGCGCTGATCGGCGCCTCGCTCGAGGCCGGCGCGGTGATGGGTGGCGCCGGCGCGAGGCAGGCGGCTCTGCTGCGACGAGCCGGCATGGAGTTGGGCGTCGCCTTCCAGGTGCGCGACGACTGGCTGGGGACCTGGGGCGACAGCGCCGTGACCGGCAAGCGCTGTGGAGGCGACATCGAGCGGCGCAAGATCACCTATCCCGTGGTCGTCGCCCAATCCCGCCTCCACGGGGCGGCGCGCCGCGAGCTGCGCCGCCTGTACCGCACCGGCGGCGGCGGCGAGGAGCTCATCCTGTCCCTTCTCCACGAGGCGCGCGCCGAAGAGGCGGTCGCTGAGGAGCTGGCCCGGCGCGGCCGCTCAGCTCTCGACCTGGCAGCCCTCTGCGGGCTCTCCCCGGCGGCCATGGACGACTTCCGGTCGATCCTCGACTTCGTTGTCGAGAGGACGGCCTGACATGGCTCAGACCAGCGCCAGCAACGGCCACAACGGGGTTCTCACCTCGACCCGCAAGGCGGATCACCTGCGCATCAACCTCGAGGAGGACGTCACCGCCAAGGGTGTCGGCGCGGGCTTCGACGCCTACCGCTTCATGCACTGCGCTCTCCCCGAGATCAATCTGGCGGACGTGAGCACGTCGACAGAGGTGCTCGGCTGGCACCTGGCGTCACCCCTGTTCATCTCGTGCATGACCGGCGGCACCGAGTCGGCACAGCGCATCAACCTGGTCCTGGCAGAAACCGCCCAGGAGCTGGGCATCGCGCTCGGCCTCGGCTCGGGGCGCGTGCTGCTGGAGCGGCCCGAGGCGCTTCCCACGTTCGCCGTCCGAGACATCGCTCCTGGGGTGCCGCTCCTCGCCAATCTCGGCGCGGTGCAGCTCAACCTCGGCGTCACCCCTGCCGACTGCGCCCGGCTCGTCGAAATGCTCGGCGCCGACGCGCTCGTCCTCCACCTCAACGCTCTCCAGGAGGCCCTCCAACCCGAGGGCGACACCTGCTTCGCGGGCCTGCTGGCGCGCATCGAGACGACGGCCGCTCAGCTGGACGTGCCGGTCGTGGTCAAGGAGGTGGGCTGGGGGATCTCGGCGGACCTGGTGACCACGCTCCTCGAGGCGGGCGTGGCCGCGGTCGACGTGGCGGGCGCCGGGGGCACCTCGTGGAGCGAGGTGGAGCGCCACCGGTTGGGCGGGCCGGCCGCGCGCACTGCCGGGGCTTTCGCGGGTTGGGGAATCCCCACGGCGGTGGCCCTGACACAGGCCCGTGCGGCCGCGCCCAACGGGGTGATCTTCGCCAGCGGGGGCGTACGCGGCGGTCTCGACGTGGGCATCGCCGCTGCGCTTGGCGCCGATCTCGTCGGTGTCGCCGGGCCATTTCTCCGGGCGGCGTCCGCCGGCACGCAGGCGTGCGTCGATCTCGGCCGCGAGTGGGTCGACGTGCTGCGCATCGCCATGTTCTGCACCGGCTCACCCGACCTGGCCACGCTGCGTTCGTGCGCGCGCCTGGTTCGCGATGATGGCGCCCCAGTGCCGGGCGCCCCTGATGGGGTCACGCTGGTGACCAGTCTCATCGAGACCATCTCCGACCTTCGCGGCACTCAGGTGACTCGCGCCGCCGCGCGCGGATGAGCCTTCTCGCCCCGGCGCCGCCCGCCTCGGAATTGGCTCACGCGGACGCGTTCTGCCGCCGGCTGGCACGCCACCACTACGAGAACTTCACGGTGGCGTCAGCGGTGCTTCCCGCCGAGCTCCGGGTTCACCTGGCGCGTCTCTACGCCTTCTGCAGGGTCACCGACGACCTCGGCGACGAGAGCCGCTCCGACGTCCGTCTGCGCGCCTGGCGCGACGAGGTCGTGGCAGCGCTGGCGGGCGATGTGGTCCCCACCCATCCTGTCCTGCTCGCCCTCCGCGAGACCGTCACCGCGTGCGCCATCCCCGTGCAGCCGTTCCTTGACCTGATCAGCGCCAACCAGCAGGACCAGCAAGTCACCGCCTACCCCAGCTGGACTGACCTCGAGGCGTACTGCACCCTCTCGGCGGCGCCGGTGGGGCGCATGGTGCTCGCCGTGCTCGGCATCCGCGGGGCGCGGGCGGAGCAGCTCTCCGACTCCGTGTGCATCGGCCTGCAGCTGGCCAACTTCGCGCAGGACGTGGGGGTGGACGCGCGCCTGGGGCGCTGTTACCTGCCCGCAGACGACGTGGCGGCGCTCGGCGTCCAGGGGGCGGTGCGAGCGCTCTGTGACCGCGCGGCGGCCATGCTGGCCGCGGGCTGCGAGCTGGAGGCGATGACCGCCGGCCGGTTGCGGGCGCAGCTGGCGATGTACCGGCTCGGGGGCAGCGCCATCATCGACGCCATCCGGCGCGCGTCGTATCGCACCGACACGGTGCGTCCGCAGGTCAGCACCGCTGTCAAGGCTCGCCTCGCGGCCGAGGCGGTGGCCATGCTCGCCAGCGACCTCAACGGCCAGCCCGCCGCCACCCGCGGCATCGTCGAGGCGGAGCGCGTCTGCCAGCGCCTGGCGCGCCGCAACGCCGCCAACTTCTACTGGGGGTTCATCGCCCTGGCGCGCCCCCAGCGCATCGCCATCTACGCCCTCTACGACTTTGCCCGGCAGGTCGACGACGCGGTCGACGACGCACCGGCCAACGGCGATGCACGCGCCCAGCTGGAGCGGGCGCGCCTGCGACTGCGACGCGCGCTGCACGGCGAGCCGGACGATCAGGTGACGGCGGTCCTGGCGCGGGCGGTGGCCAACTACCGGATCCCCGGCGACGAGCTCGCCGGCCTCATCGACGGCGTGGAACGCGATCTGACGACGCACCGCTATGCCACCTGGGCGGAGCTTGCCGGGTACTGCCACCTGGTGGCGTCGACGGTGGGCCGGATGTGCGTGCGCATCTTCGGGTTCGACGACGACGTCGCCCTCCAGCACGCCGACGATCTCGGTCTGGCCATGCAGCTCACCAACATCCTCCGCGACGTGCGCGGCGACCTCGAGATGGGGCGCATCTACCTTCCTGCCGAGGAGCTTGCCGAGTTCGGGATCACCGAGCAGCAGCTCGCCGAGGGACGGCCCACGCCCCAATGGAATGACTTCGTCGCCTTCCAGGCATCGCGAGCGCGCGGTCTCTTCGCCTCGGGGCTGCGTGTCGAGCGTCACATCCCCCAGCGGGCCGGCATCTGCGTGCGCACCATGGCCGGTCTGTACCAGCGGATTCTCACCGAGATCGAGGAGCAGCCCGCCCTGCCGCTCCGCCGCCGGCTCTCGCTGAGCCCGTCGGACAAGGCGGCGGTGCTCTTCCGCGCCACCCTGCCTCGGACCGGGCGTGCGCAGGAGCCGGCGACGAGCCGGGGTGCGCGAAACTGATGCGAGTCATCGTCGTCGGCGCGGGTCTGGCCGGACTGGCAGCGACGTGCCGGCTTGCCGACCAGGGTCACGAGGTGATCCTGCTGGAGCGGGGCCGTCTGCTCGGTGGCAAGGCGACATCGTTCAGCGTCGACGGCGTGGAGGTCGACAACGGCCAGCACGTGCACCTGGGGTGCTGCAGCGAGTACCTGGACTTCGTTGCCGCGCTGGGCCTGAGTGAGCTGCTCTGGATCCAGCCGCGATTCGAGGTCACCGTGCTGAGCCGGACCGCGACCCCGAGCCGTCTTCGCGCGGCTCGCGGGCTGCCCGCATCGCTCAGTCTGCTGCCCTCCTTCCTCGGGTACGCGCCGCTGAGCGCAGCCGCCAAGGTCCAGGTCGTACGTGGGCTCCGCGCCGCCGCGAAGACGCCTGACCCCGGCGAAACCTTCGGCAGCTGGCTGCGCCGCCACGGGCAGGGGCAGACGGCCATCGAGGCCTTCTGGGAACTGTTCGTCGTGCCCTCCTTGAACGCTCGGATCGACGAGGTGGGCGCGGAGGATGCGCTGTTCGTGATCCGCACAGCGCTGCTCGGCGACCCGGATGCGGCCCGGCTCGGATGGTCGCGCGTGCCGCTGGCGCGCATCGCCGAGGCGGCCGCGGAGCGGGCGCACAGCGTCCACCTGCGCACCGGGGTGGTCTCCCTGCTCGACGACGGCGATGCGGTGCGCGGTGTTCGCTGCACGGATGGAGAGGAGATCGGCGGAGACGCTGTGGTCGTAGCCGTGCCCCCCGCCCGCCTCGCCACCATCCTGGGCGAGCCGAAGCGGTACGGCGTCGTCGGGCTCGAGGAGTTCCACACCCGCGCCATCGTCGACGTCCACCTGTGGTTCGACGGCGCGGCCGGGCCGCCGGGCTTCGCCGCTCTCGTCGGGTCGCCGGTCCAATGGGTGTTCCAGAAGCAGCCTGGATACCTCTGCTGCAGCCTGAGCGCGGCGGACACCGTGGTGGGATTGCCGGAGGCCGAGCTGGTCGAGCTCTGTCGCGCGGAGCTGGCGGCGGTCTGGCCGCGGCTCGCCTCAGCGCGCCTGCTCCGCGGCGCCGCCACACGCGATCCGGACGCGACCTTCGTCCCCGCCCCGGGCCTGCACCGTCCCGGCCCGGCGACGGCGAGGCCCAACCTGGTCATCGCTGGCGCCTGGACGGCGACCGGCTGGCCGGCGACGATGGAATCGGCGGTCCGCAGTGGACGCGCGGCTGCCCGCAGTCTCGCCGGGAGCGCTCTCGCGCCCAGGCCCCTGCTGGAGGCCGTCCATGGCTGACACCCTGGTGCGACTGGCCGGCGGCGCCACTGCCCCCACGCGTGTTGCGGTGCGCGCCGCCACCGATCACCTTCTCGGGCAGCAGGATCCAGCAGGGTGGTGGTCCGGCGAGCTGGAGACCAACGTCACCATGACCGCCGAGCACGTCCTCCTGCTCCGCTTCCTGGGCCTGTCGCATGACGACATCCGCGAGGGCGCCACCCGGCACCTGCTCGAGGCCCAAAGAGAGGACGGATCCTGGGCTCTGTACCACGACGCGCCGGCCGATCTCAGCACGACCATCGAGGCCTATGTCGCCCTCCGCGTCCTCGGACTTGAGGCCACCCGGCCCGAGTTGCGCAGCGCGCTGCGCGTCATCCTCGACCAGGGCGGGGTGGCGCACGCGCGGGTGTTCACCAAGATCTGGCTGGCGCTCTTCGGCGCGTATCCGTGGGATGGGGTGCCCAGCATGCCTCCGGAGCTGGTGTGGCTGCCCCCTCAGATCCCGCTCAGCCTGTACGACTTCGCCTGCTGGGCGCGAGGGACGGTCGCCCCGCTGCTGATCGTGATCTCGCGCCGGCCCCGCCGTCCGCTGCCCTTCTCGCTCGACGAGCTCATCCTCCCGGGCACGGAATGGCGGTTGCGTCATGTCGAGGGGACGGGGCCATTCGCCTGGGCTGATCGGGTGCAGAAGCGCTACGACCGGTTCGGCTTCCAGCCCGGCCGCGCCTCGGCCCGCCGCCGTCTGGTCGATTGGATCCGCGACCGCCAGGAGGCGGACGGGAGCTGGGGCGGAATTCAGCCGCCCTGGGTGTACTCGCTCATCGCCCTGAACCTCGAGGGGATGCCGCTCGACCACGAGGTGATGCGGCGTGGCCTCGACGGGCTGCGCCGGTTCGCGCTCCACGACCAGGGTGGCTGGCGGCTGCAGGCGTGCATGTCGCCGGTGTGGGACACCGCGCTGGCGATCCTCGCCCTCCGCCGGGCGGGGGTGCCCGCGAGCGCTGAACCGGTGCGTCGGGCGGTCGATTGGCTCCTCGGGGAGCAGATCACGGGCGGCGGCGACTGGCAGATCAAGTGCCCACCCGGCGTCCAAGGTGGTGGCTGGGCCTTCGAGTTCGACAACGACGTCTACCCCGACGTCGACGACACCACCATCGTGGTGCTGGCTCTCCTGGCCGGCGAGTCCACCCCAGGGGTGCGAGACGCCATCGAACGCGCCCGACGATGGGTCACGGCGATGCGCTCGAGCAACGGCGCCTGGGCGGCCTTCGACCGCGACAACGTGCGCAACATCGTCTACCGTCTGCCCTTCGCGGATTTCGGCGCCATGCTTGATCCTCCGACCGAGGATGTCACCGCCCACGCCATCGAGATGCTGGCCGCCCTCGGCGAGCCTGTCGACGGCGCGACACTGCCGCCGGCCATCGCCTACCTCAGCGCTGCCCAGCAGCCGCAGGGCTCGTGGTTCGGCCGCTGGGGCGTCAACCACATCTACGGCACGTGGTGTGCCGTCAGCGCGCTTGCGCCGCTCGGCGTTGCCGATGACGCCGTGGCACGAGCCGTGTCATGGACGCGACGTGTGCAGAACCGCGACGGCGGCTGGGGTGAGACCTGCGCCTCGTACCGCGACGATTCCTTCGCCGGCGTCGGCGACAGCACGGCGTCGCAGACGGCGTGGGCGATGCTGACACTGCAGGTGGCCGGCCACGGGGGCCAAGCCTCGTGCGTCGCCGGCGCGCGCCACCTTGTCGACAGCCAGGCCGAGGGTACCTGGGAGGAGCCGCAGCACACCGGCACCGGGTTCCCCGGCGACTTCTACATCAACTATCACCTCTATCGACACGTCTTTCCGCTGTTGGCGCTGGCTTCACACGCCGGCCTTGAAGGCTAGGAGCAACCATGGGCATGCCACTCCGTCAGAACCTCCGCATCGGCGCCTACGTGATGAACCAGAAGCTGCACCGTCGCGACAAGTTCGCGCTGGTGCTGGAGCTTGAACCGCTGTACCAGTGCAACCTCGCCTGCGCAGGGTGCGGCAAGATCCAGCAGCCTGACGACATCTTGGCGCGCCGCCTCAGCGTGCAGGACTGCATCGACGCCGTCGAGGAGTGCGGCGCCCCCGTCGTCTCCATCGCGGGTGGCGAGCCACTTGTTCACCGCGAGATCGACCAAATTGTCGCGGCCCTGGTGGAACGCAAGAAATTCGTCTTCCTCTGCACCAACGCCATCCTCATGGAGAAGAAGCTCGACAAGTTCACGCCATCGCCCTACTTCTCCTGGATGGTCCACATTGACGGTCTGCGCGAGCGCCACGACGAGTCGGTCAATCGCGACGGCGTGTTCGACAAGGCGGTGTCGGCGATCCGCGAGGCCAAGAAGCGCGGCTTCCGAGTCAGCACCAACACCACATTCTTCGGCCAGGATGATGCCACCACTGTCCGCAACGTGCTCGACTATCTGAACGACGACCTCCAGGTCGACATCATGCAGATCTCACCCGGCTACGCCTACGAGAAGGCGCCCGACCAGGAGCACTTCCTCGGCGTCGAGCGGACCCGCGCCATCTTCCGCGAGGCCTTCGCGGACGGCCGCCGCAAGAAGTGGCGGCTCAACCACTCGCCCCTGTTCCTCGACTTCCTCGAGGGGGTCGTGGACTTCCCCTGCACCGCATGGGCAATCCCCTCGTACTCGGTCCTGGGCTGGCAGCGTCCCTGCTACCTCATGAACGACGGCTACGTGCGCACCTACCGGGACCTGCTCGACACCACGGAGTGGTCGCAGTACGGGCGGGGACGCGATCCGCGTTGCGAGAACTGCATGGCCCACTGCGGGTACGAGCCGACCGCGGTCATCGCCACCACCGGGTCGCTGCGGCAGACCTTGCGCGCCGCCGCCGACACCCTGGTGGGGTGAAGGGCGCGGTGAGCGACGACGAGGTCTTCCTCACCGGGGCGACAGGGTTCATCGGCGGCCACGTCCTCGATGCCCTGCTCGACGCTGGATACTCGGTGCGCGCGCTGGTGCGCACGCCGGGCCGGTTGCCCTCCCGGCCCGGCGTTGCGGAGGTGGTCGGGGATGTGACCAGATCCGGGCAGCTCGTCGGTGCGATGTCCGGATGCCGTCTGCTCATCCACTGCGCGGCTGTGTACTCGTTCTCGCCGTCGGAGCGTGCGCAGATCCACGCCACCAACGCGGCCGGAACCGCGGGCATTCTGGTGGCCGCGCGGCTCGCCGGGGTGGAGCGCGCCGTGGTGACGTCGAGCTCGGCGACGGTGGGGCCGGCCCGGCGAGGGCGGCCGGCGACGGAGGAGGACCACGCCGACGAGCATCGCGGGTCCGCCTACCACAGCTCCAAGATCGCCGGCGAACGCGCCGCCTTGGCGGCCCGCGTTCCCGCTGTGGTCATCCTGCCGACAGCACCGGTCGGAGCTCACGACTGGAAGCCGACCCCGACAGGCACGGCCCTGCTCACCTTCCTGCGTGGCCGGGTGCTCGCCAGCGTCGACGGCGGGATCAACATCGTCGCGGTCAGGGATGTGGCGGAGGCTCACGTCGCGGCGCTGACCCGCGGCCAGCCGAGACGGCGCTACCTGGTGGGCGGCGAGAACCTCAGCTTCGACCAGCTGTGGAGGCGGCTGGCAGCTGTCTCAGGACGGCGGGCTCCCCGGCGCCGGATGCCACATGCCGTGGCCCTGATGGCGGGATTCGTCGACGAGGCGCGCTGCCGGGTGGTGCGCGGAAGCCCGGTCGTGCCGCTCGAGGGTGTGCGCATGGCCCGCCACCACATGTACGTCGACTCCCGGCGGTCGGTGGACGAGTTGGGGGTGGCACCGTCGAGCGTCGACACTGCGTTGGAGGACGCGGTGCGGTGGTATCGCGAGCATGGGTATGTGGCTGCATGAGGCAGCGCTGACGGAGCCGGCGGGCGGGTCAGTGTGCCCGGGACGCCCGGCTGGCAGCCCTCACCCGTGCAGCGCCCTTGGCACCGGGCAACGGCAGCGTGCCGTTGGCGCCCTCTTGCGTCGTAGGAAACCTCGGCTTGGCGGCCTGATCCCGCCGGGCAGGTTTGCCCACAGGGGCTTTCACCGAGACCGACAGGTCCAGCCCCAGGTAGGTGCGAGCCACCAGCTCGGCGAGCCTGGTGACCTCGCCGACCTCGAGGTTGGCGATGAGGCTGTGGAGGGCCTCGCGCTGGACGCTGATGGCGCGATCGAGGATCGACTCGCCTTCGCGGCGGAGACGGACCCTGACATGACGGCGGTCGGTGCCATCGCGCACGGCCTCAACCATGCTCGCGTCGCTGAGCTCGCGCACCAGCAGTGAGATGCGGGAGTGGGGGCAGTGCAGCTCGCGGGCAAGTGCGCCCTGGCCGGTACCCTCCGTTCCGCCGGCGGCGACGACGAGCAGGAGGTGATAGCGCTGCTCGGTGAGCCCGAAGCCCGCCAGCGTGTGGCTCATGACTGCCTGCGCTTCGGCGAAGGCACCGCGAAGCTGGGCGACCAGTGCGGTGTCGGCCAGCGCGTCGCGTGCGAGGCGGGCGCCCTCCGTGGACATGCTCTGAATGTACACGGTGGCAGCGGCGTTTGCCTTTCTCTCACGGGGGTATGGGCGGCGTCGGCGACCAGGATGGCCGCTCCCCGCGCCCACGATCGCCAACGGAGAGGGCGGTGACCAGCGCGCTCCAGGGCCGCTCCGTGCTGATCACCGGTGCTGCGGGAGGCTTGGGCGCCACCATCGCCACAGCCCTGGCGAGACGTGGCGCCAGCCTGCTCCTCGTCGACATCAATGCATCCGCACTGCTTGGCCTGCACGACCGCCTGGGGTGCCACGCGTTGGTCGCTGACATCGCCGACGCGAGCGACCGCGACCGGATCCTGGCCCACTGCCGCAGCGTCGGTCACGAGCCGGACGTCCTCATCAACAACGCCGGCATCGAGAAGGCCAGCGCGTACGGCGACCTGGGTGCGGACGAGATCCGCCACGCGCTCGAGGTCGACCTGTTGGGAGCGATGCTCCTGACCCATGCCCTCCTTCCCGGGCTGTGCCGGCGCGGCCGCGGCCACGTCATCAACATCGCCTCGATGGCCGCGATCAAGCCCATCCCGTTCAACGCGGTGTACAACACCGCCAAGGCGGGGATGGTGGCCTTCTCGATATCGCTCAGCAAGGAGCTGGCCGGCACCGGCGTCGACGCCACCGTCATCTGTCCCTCGGCCGTGACCACGGTGGGGATGTGGGCGCGGGTCAGCGATCAGCTCTCCCCCAACCGCCTCATCGAGTCCTCGGCGGTCGGTCCTGAGGCCGTGACCGCGGCGGTGCTGCGAGCCATCGCGCAGCGGCCTCGACGGATTCTGGTGGGTTCGCCGCTGGTGCGCATGGGCGCGTTGCTGTCCGCGATGTCGCCACGCGTCGACATGGTCACCGACCGGCTGAGCCGGATCGATTCCCTGTACCGCGAGCGGATCCGTACCGATGGCGGCCGCCGCCTCTGATCGCTGGCTCCAGCGCGGGCGTCGGGTCGAGGGGTCAGGCCGCGGTCACCACGGCGCGGGCGTCGCTGCCGCGACGCCGTTCGCGCCGCAGCCCTCTCAGGTAGCTGTAGAAGTCGATCTCCATGGTGTGCCGCGGCGAGGCGACGAACTGCCGCTCACGCGCCGTGCGCTCGCGACTGATCTGGCTGCGCATCACCTCGTGCGACGGCAACCGGTAGGTGCCGGCGAGATAGTCGGCCACCCAGGCGGACTGGGCCTCGGCGACGGGCATCAACGCCCCGAAGGGTTGCACGAGCCCGATGAACGCAAGGTTGGGAACGCCGGGTGCGAACACCTGGTGAAAGAGATCAACGCGATTGTCGACGGGGTCGATGACGTCGCGATCGAGGAAGGGAAAGCGGATGTTGTACCCGGTGCAATACACGATCACCTCAGCCTCAACCTCCGACCCGTCGGTGAAACGCACCCTCTCCCCCGCCAACGAGGCGATGTTGGGCTTGGGGATGACCGCGCCGGCCCGGACGCTCTCGGTGATGCGCTGGCTCACCGTCGGGTGCGCCTCACCGAGCCGGTGATCCGGGGTGGGCAGGCCGACATCCTGAGGCCGGCCGATGGTGCGGCGAACGATCAGGCTGAAGAGCGCTCGTTTCACCGCCCAGGGCACGGGCAGCGCCGTGTTGAAGGTGTCGATGGGCTGGCCCATGGCGAACTTGGGAACGATGTGGGCGCCGCGGCGGCTGGCGAGATACACGGCGCGAGCGACGCCCCCCAGCTCGACCGCGATATCCATGGCCGAGTTGCCCATGCCGAGCACGACCACCCCCTGGTCCTCGAAGCCATCCGGGCCGACGTAATCGTGGGCGTGCATCTGCCGGCCAGCAAACTCGCCGGGGAACGGCGGGTCCGGCCAGCGGGGCTCGCGATGATGGCCGTTGGCCACCACCAGCGCGCCGTACCGTCGCGTCTCCCCAGTGCTGAGCCGCACATCCCACGCGCCGTCCTCGGTCCGCCGAGCGTGATCGACGCTGGTGTTGAAGACGATCCGGTCGCGAAATCCGAAGTGGTCCACATAGGCATCGAAGTAGGCCGCCATCTGTGTGTTGTGCGGATACGGCGGGAACGCCTGAGGCATGGGGAAGTCGGAGAACTGGGTGCGCCGCTTCGAGGTGTTGCACTCGAGGGAGGGGTACGAGGCCTGCACCTCGCCCTCATCGATGGCCCAGAGACCGCCCACGCGGCCGTGTCGCTCAAAGCACTCGAAGCCGATACCCCGTTGGTGGAGCGCCTTGGCGGCCGCGATGCCACTCGGGCCCGCACCGACGATGCAAACGCGCTGCGCGCGTGGCTCAGCAGTCATGGCCCCAATTATCTGAGGCGGGACCTCGAGTTCGCAGCCCAGATGGCGGAGGGTCTGGAGGCGGCCATCACCGTTCGATGAACATCCAGCGGTGGCCCTCGATGTCCTCTGCGCGGTAGCGAGTCCCGTACTGGTCTGTCTCTGGCTCGGAGAGGATGCGCGCGCCCGCCTCCCGCGCCCGACGGCAATGAGCCTCCACATCCTCGACGTGGACCAGCACGCCATCGATGATGTAGGGCACTGACGACCACGCCTGCGCGGCAGCACAGGTCTGCCGATGATGCGCGGGGCCCTGATAGTCGGGCGTGGGGCTGGCCAGCATGATGAGTCCTGTTCCGGCCTCCATCTCTCCGTGGGAAAGCCGCCCGCCCGCGTCCGTCATGCGGGTTCGCTCGCGCAACCCGAATGTGCGCGCCAGCCAGTCGAGCGCGGCCGGACCATCCTCGTACGCAAGCATCGGAATGACATCGGGATCCGGGGCCGCCATGGGCCTACTCTATCGGCCGATCGCCTCAACCGGGCCGTAGAGTTCAGGCTCCCGCGTAATGCCCTCAGCCCGACTGATTAGGGTCGGGCGAAAACGATCTCGCCGTCGTGCCACTCGGGATCGCTCTCCAGCAGCGCTCGAAGGCGCCGGAAATTCGCATCCGTCTCCGGCCTGTTGCTGTTGGCCGTGTATGCGTCCTTGCTGTCCCAGCTACCGGCGACCCAGTACTCTCGAGGATCGGCGTCCGACCGATAGACGGACACCCCACGTGAACCGGGCGGTATCTCGGGCATCACCTCGTTGAGGAGTTGCTCGAGCTCCTGCTGCTGTCCGTCTATGACTCGCCAGCGCGAGACACTGCCATACATGTGATGTTCTCCGTGACCCTGACTAGACGGCGCAGTATGCTCCCCGACGCCGACCCTCGTCCGCACGCGGGCAAAGTAATCAGCCCACAACCCATAGTTGGTCGAGCGGGATGCCGAAGGCTGGGTCTGCCTGGTAGTTGCCGACGCGGGTGGAGACGATATGGACTGCTAGCGGGTTGACCAGTGGGATCCAGGGACCTTGGTCGGTGATCTCGCGGTCGATTCGTTCCCAGGCCTCGTTCGCCAGGGCGGTGTTGACGTTCTGCATCGCTGTTGCGGACGCGATCTGGCCGTCGATCACGGGGTCACAGAAGCCCGCCGCGTTCATGTTGAACGGCTGGCTCGGCCTGTACGCGGCGCAGCTGAACAGCGGCTGGAAGAACGCAGAACCGGCAGGGTAATCGGCCGCCCATCCGAAGACGCCGATCTGGGTGTCGCTAGCCGCTTGCCCCACCTGCCGGTAGTAGGACTGGTCGTCCGGGTAGGTGCGTAGCTGCCCCCGATATCCGAGAGCGTCGAGCAGTGAGACGAAGTAGCGACCCGCGGCGAGCTTGAACGGATCCGCGACGACGGTGGAGATTGTGACGGTCATGCCCGACGTTCCAGATGCGGCGATCAGAGTCCGAGCGCGGGCGACGTCGGGTGAGTGCCAGACCCCGGCCGGGTCGGGGTCGCTCGTGGATGGGCAGATCGGGTAATAGCCAGGGAAGTCGGGCGGGAGGATCTGGCAGGTCGCGCGCGCCAGGTCAGGGCCGCCTGCCAGTTGGACGAGTTGAGAACGGTCCACGGCGAGGGCGAGGGCTCGGCGCACAGTTATCTGGTCGAATGGTGCCACCCGCGTGTTCAGGACCACGGCGCCCGTCTGGCCGGTGGACGCGGTGTACATCTGGACGGTCAGGCTGCGCTCGAGCTCGCTGAGAGCTCCGGCCGGCGGACTGTCCAGCATGATATCGGCCTGACCTGCGGCCACGGCTGCCGCCGCGTCGGACGGCTGGACGCCGAGCCGTACAGTGATGTGATCGGGGAAGCCTGCTGGTTGGGCCTTCGCCGACCAGGGCTGGAATCGGGGATTGCGAGCGAGGTTGACGAGGCGCCCGGGCAGGTAGTCCGAAATGACGTAAGGCCCGGTTGCGGGTGCCGGTCTGAGGCCGGCACCGATGGCGGGTGTGCCGGTGGGCACGGCGGCTCCAAACGGCAGGGCGAGCTGGAACAGGAACGCCGGATCGGGGCTGGTGAGGTGGTAGGCGATGGTCTGCGCGGCATCGTCGACGGTCACGCCGTCGTCGAGCGCGCAAGAAGTCTGGGGTGACTGGCATTGCTGGGAGCCGGCTATCGGCACTCCCAACGCCGCCAGCCCGGTCCCGGCCTGATATTCGCGCTCCAGTGCCAGGCGGAAGTCCTCCGGCCGGACTGTCATGCCGTTGGAGTAGTGCACGCCGGCCCGCAGGTGGAAGGTGAACGTGCGGCCGCCGTCTTCGACAAGTGGCATTGAGACGGCCAGGTCAGGGACGACTGTGGCGTCGCCCGCAGCAAAGGCGAGCAGGCCGTCATTCGCCATCGAGAGCAGCTGCCAGTCGTTGAGTGAGTAGGCGGCGCCTGGATCCACGGAGTCGACGCCGTCCCCGGCGACCACCCGCAATGTGCCGCCGCGATGGGCGGCCGGGGTCGCAAGCGTGGTCATCACGAGGGTGTCCCCAGAGCCGACGATCGTCGCGGGGGGGTTGGCCAGTGGGATGGTGCCCGTCACTGTGCCGGTCGTCGGGTCGACGGTTGCCAGCGCCGGTCGGTCGGTACCCTCGGCCACCCACAACGTGCCGCCTGCCACGCCGAGCGCTGTCGGATCGGTGAGCGTCACCTTGCGCACGGTGCCGGTGTGCGGGTCGAAGCGCGAAATGGTGCCGTCAGGTGGATTTGCCGCCCACACCGCGCCGGCAGCCACTTGTACTGACGTCGGTCCATTGCCGATCTGGACAAGCTCCGTGACGCGGTTTGTCCGCGCGTCGATGCTGATGAGCAGTCCGCTGCCGGCGGCGGTGACCCACACGTTGCCGAGACCGACCGTCAGGTCGGTGAGCGGCTGACCGGTCGCCACCGTGGCCACGACAGCTGCCCGGGCGGGGTCGAGCCGGGTGACCGCACCGTCGCGGGCATCGGCGATCCACAGTGCTCCCGCTCCCGAGCCGGTGGCGATCGCCGCCGGGCTGGTTCCGTCCTGCACGGTCGCGACGACCCGCTCCGAAACGGGGTTGATCTCGGACACCGTGCCACTGGCGGGGTCGGTTACCCAGATGCCCTCGGCGCTCGCGGCAACGCCGGTGGGTTCGCGTCCGACTGGGATCTCGTCATCGATCCGGTACGTCGCGGGATCGAGCACGAGCAGCTGCCCTCGCGCCGGAACCGTGGCCCACAGACGTCCAAAGCCGGCGGCGATCCCGGCCGGCCTACCGCCCGCGTCAATCTGGCCAACCAGTGCTGGCCCCGCCGGGTCGATGAAGGCGACGGCATTGGCATTGACTGCGGAGAGCGAGCGCCGCGGCTCACCCCCGCTGGCGCCGGTCAGGAGTGTCGCCATGACGAGGACGAGAGCGACGGCGGAGCCGCCGAGCGTCAAGCCGCGGCGCGTGCGGAGCGCAGGGGTGGGGGTCGTGCGCAAGGTCGGTGATGCGCCCGCATAACTGGGCGGTCTTTGGCCGGCCACCACGACCCCGGTCAGTCCACGGTCTGCTTTGATCGTGATGCTCCGCTCCGCCGTCGTCACAGTGACCGGGGGGTCGGGTTCGGGCAGCCTCGCGTCCAGCGTTTCGTCCTGGCGGAGGATCCGCCGTTCGAGCATCTGCAACTCCTTGCCGGGCTCGATACCGATCTCGTCGATCAGCCGCGCGCGCGCATCGCGATAAGCGGCCAGCGCCTCGGCTTGGCGACCGCTCCCGTAGAGAGCGATCATCAGCTGACCGCAAAGGCGCTCCCGCCACGGGTTCTCCGCCACGAGCGCCCGCAGCTCGGCAACCAGCACGTCATGTTTGCCCAGCGCGAGATCGGCCTCGATACGGTCCTCGAGGACGACCAGACGCCGCTCCTCCAGACGCTCGACCGTCACCCTGGCGAATGGTTCGAAGCTGAGGTCGGCGAGTGGATTCCCTCGCCACAGCGCTAGCGCCGCCCGGAGCTTGGCGGCCGCCTCGGCGGCGGCACACGCCGCCAGCGCGGACCTGCCCTCGTCGGCCAACCGCTCGAAACGATCGAGATCGAGCTCGTCGAAGCCGATCTGGAGCAGGTAGCCGGCCGGGTGCGAGGTGAGGCGGCTGGCAGTGGCGCCGTCCTCACGCAATACCCGCCTGAGCCGAGACGCGTATGCGTGCACGGTGTGCAAGGCGGTGGCCGGTGGTCGCTCGCCCCACAGCTCCTCGATGAGCACATCGCTCGAAACCGTGGCATTGGCTCGCAGGACCAGGGCGGCAAGCAGTATCCGCTGCCGACGACCACCGAGTGGCAGCGGCCTTCCCGCGCGCAACACCTCGAGCCCCCCCAGGACCCGGAAGTCCATCCCCGGATGGTAGGGCCGCAGTGCACTCGCGGGCACACACGAGGGTCTGCGACCCGGATACGACCGATCTGCGAGTGGCTCGGATCACGCTGACGGGCGCATCCACAAGGGGAGGACCAACGTGACACGACGGAGTCGCCCGACAACCATCATGGCACTGGCTCTGGCCGGGGCTGCGGCTCTTCTGGGTCCCGGCTCGGGGGCGGTCGCGAACGCCGCGGTGAGTGGCAGCGGCGTCGCGCCAAGCTACGCCACCTTCACGATGGACTGCGGCAGTGGTCCGATGCTCGTCGCGGCAATCGGCTCCGGCCGGTGGGATGCCTTCCTCGTCGTCGGAGCGACCCAGGTCTTCGCGCCATTCGCTGACAACTTGACGATCGTCACCCCGGGCGGGACGTTCACCGATACGGCGGCCAAAGGGCCGGTGCCGAGAGGCGCCATCACGTGCACGCGGGACAACTGGTTCGGTCCGGTGCACGTGTTCGGGACCCAAACCGGACTGCTGAACTAGCACCCCCAACCGGGCCATGAACACCAAGACGATCGCCGCGGTGGCAGGCGCCGTCCTCTTGCTCACAGCGAGCTCCTGTGGTTCGTCATCGAGCGGAACATCAACCAGGACCGCAGCGCCCGCGGCTACCCAGAAGCTGGCCAACGGACCTCAAGCGCTCGGGACCACGGTCACCACCTCGACCGGTGATACGTACACGGTGCTTGCCTTTCAGACGGTGCAATCCAAGAACGAATCCAACACCCCTGTCCCTGGCGGTGCGTTCAGTGCGGCGGACATCAAGGAGTGCGCGGGGAGTGGCCAAACGCTCACCACCAATCCGACGGAATGGACTGCTGATTTCTCAGGCAACGAACAATCCGCGGGCCGTGATGCCGGTCAGGTCGCTACACCGGGGGCGCCGTTGCCCACCCTCGCGACCGTGAGTTCCGGCCAGTGCGTCGTCGGGTGGGTTGTTTTCACCAGGTTCGCCGACGGTATCGGGCACACGGTCATGCTCAACGGCGCAGGCTTCTGGTGGAGCGTTCCGTAGCGCTCGCCACCTGACGCCTGGCTTTAGCGTCAGCCAGGGCGGGCTCCGAAACGGTTGTGGCAAAAGAAAAAGAGATACCCGGCAATGACCTACTCTCCCGCCCCGTTGCCAGGG
>DAIUFS010000034.1:0-7712 GCA_036844485.1 Candidatus Dormiibacterota bacterium
GCACGGGAAGGCGCAGCTCGGGTGCACCCCCGACGATCACCGCCTCGCCGCGCAGCTCAGGATGGCGGCGCAAGGCGGCAACCAGGCCGAGGTGGGGATGGCGTGCGCAGAGCTGCCGCAAGTGCTCACGCACTTGTTTTCACAGGGCGAGGCAGATCCTCGCCCTCGCACGGTCGAAATGAATCCGACCGTGCACACCCACTTGTTTTCACAGGGCGAGGCAGATCCTCGCCCTCGCACGGTCGAAATGAATTCGACCGTGCACACCCACTCCTCGGCGGACCTCGCCCGCCGACGGTACCTTTCTGCACCATATCGACTGCGGTGCTTCGTGGGCGCATCTTTTTCTGGGCTTCTCGCGCCGCTTGCTGTGCGCACCTCTCTGGTGCGCGCGATTTTCGAGGGCGTTCTTTACGCGCAGTTGCAGGTCTTTGTGGTGGCTGCTATCACCACCCAGCTGATCACTGTGAAGACCCAGATTGCGTAGGCGGCGCTGATCCAGACGCTCTGCATGCTTCGGCTCGGGACCCTGGTGGCGACTGCGACGAGCGTGGTCAGGAGCAGGAGCGATGATGCGATCGCCAGGAGGTGTGCCCAGAGTGGGGCGCCGACGATGATGGCGGCGACGGTGATGACCGCGGGGGGCAGGCCCAGCGGGATGGTCCACCAGGGCAGCTCCACCGGCGTTCCCAAGCGCGAGTCGCTCATCCGTCGCCGCTGGTGAAGACCGGACGGAACCAGCCCTGCGGGCCGAGGCCGGCGGCGAGGGCACGGTCGAAGATGGTGTCGAGCATGTCGAGGCTGTCGAGCTTCTGCACCATGGCGCGCAGCCGGGCGGCTCCGTTGCAGCCCTTGATCGACCAGGCGACGTACTTGCGGCCGATGCGCAGCGCCCGCTGCGCACCGTGGTAGGCGATGAGCATGTCGAGGTGGCGGCGGCAGAGCGCCATGCGCGCCGCGAAGTCGAGGTCATCGATCAGCTCGCCCGTGGCCAGCAGCTCGGTGGCCTGGCGGATCAGCCAGAAGTTGCCGAGCATGCCGCGGGCGATGACCACCCCGTCGACCACGCCCGCGCGAAGGCGGCGCTCGATGAGGCGGACGTCCTCGACATCACCGCTGCCGATCACCGGGATGTCGACGGCTTCCTTGACGCGGGCGATCTCCTGCCAGTCGGCGTCGCCGGCGTAGCCCTGGCAGCGGGTGCGTCCGTGCACTGTGATGGCGCTGACCCCGACGTCGACGAGGGCGCGCGCCAGCTCTGGGGCGTTGATGCTCGCGGCGTCCCACCCCAGCCGCATCTTGGCGGTGACGGGCACGTCAACGGCGTTCACCATGGCGCCGATCACAGCGGCGGTGGCGGGGATGTCGCGAGCCAGAGCGGCGCCGCTGCCGCGCCCGATCACCTTCTTGACGGGGCAGCCGAGGTTGACGTCGACGGCGACAGCGCCGCGCGCGACACAGATCTGCGCGGCCTCCGCCATCACCATCGGGTCGGAGCCCACCAGCTGGGCGCCGGACGGGCCGGCACCCGCGGAGAAGTCGAGCAGGTGGAGGCTGGCCTCGAGGCTGCGCACCACCGCCTCCGACGCGACCATCTCCGTGGACACCAGCCCCGCGCCAAGCTCGCGAGCCAGCTCGCGACAGGGCACGTCGGTGATTCCGACCATGGGCGCGATCAGCACCGGTGAGCTGAGCTCCAGCGCACCGATGCGCAGGGCGGGGCGGGTGGAAACGGCGACAGTCATGGCCGCCTGATCTTAGGTCGCCCGCCCTGTCAGCCCGAGTTGAGCTCGTGGATTAGCCGGAGCCCGACCAGGGTGAGGTGGGCGTCGACTGCCTCGATCTCGGGGATCAGCGGCGCGAAGAGCTCGGCGAGGCCGCCGGTGGCGATGACGCGGGCGGTGGCGCCGATCTCGGCCCGCATTCGGGCCACGATCCCCTGGACGAGGCCGACGTACCCGAAGACGAACCCGGACTGCATCGAGGCCGCCGGGCTGCGGCCGATCACCGAGGGCGGTGCGGCCAGCTCGATGCGATTGAGCTTGGAGGCACGGCTCACCAGCGCGTCGAGGCTGATGAGGATGCCGGGCGCCATCGCCCCACCCAGGTACTCCCCTGCCGCGGAGACCGCGTCAAAGGTGGTGGCGGTGCCGAAGTCGAGGAGGATGATGGGGGCACCGTAGAGGTGGCGCCCGGCCAGGGCATTGGCGATGCGATCGGCGCCGACCAGGCGGGGGTCCTCGTACTTGATGCTGACGCCCGTGCGAATCCCCGGCCCCACGAGGAGCGGCGCGCAGTGGAAGTAGAGACGGGACATCTCCTCGATCGACCGCGCCAGCGGCGGGACCACGTTGGCGACGGCCACCGCGTCGATGGCGGTGATCTCGATGCCGCGACGGCGGAGCAGGTCGGTGGCGGTCAGGCCGAGCTCGTCTCCGGTGGACCGCTCGTTGGTGTGGAGCCGGAAATCGGCGACCAGCCGGTCGCCGTCGAACACCCCGACAACGATGTTGGTGTTGCCGACGTCGACTGCGAGCAGCATGGCGCGGCATTGTAGGAAGCGCCGAGCCGGTCCGGGCGCTCCGCCCCTTGGTAGGGTTGCCCGTCAGTGATCGGGCTGGTCGACGTCGGTGGAACCAAGCTGCTCGCCGCGGTCGCGGAGGCGGATGGCCAGATCGGCCCGGCTCTGCGGCGGTCGACGCCCCGAAGCGGGGACATGGCGGTCACGTTGGGCGACATGCTCGATGAGGTGCGCGCCGGCCGGCCGCTGGAGGCGATCGCCGCCGCCGTGCCCGGCCCGTTCGATCGGCGCACCGGCGAGCTCCTCAACCCGCCGGGACTGTCGGGGGAGTGGCACCGTCTCAACCTGGGAGCGCCTCTCCGAGAACGCTTCGGGTGTCCGGTCGTGCTCGAGAACGACGCCAACTGCGCCGCTCTCGCCGAGGCGATCCTGGGGGCAGGGCGCGGAGCCGGCGTCCTCGTCTATTACACGGTGTCCACCGGGATCGGCAGCGGGATCGTGCGCGAGGGGGAGCTGGTGACCGGCCAGGGCGACACGGAGGGCGGCCACCAGGTGATCTGGCCGGAGCGGGCCGGCGGTCCACCGTGCGACTGCGGCGGGGCGGGATGCCTCGAGGCCGTCGCCAGCGGCCGCGCCATCGCCAGGCGATTCGGGCGACCGGCGGACGAGATCGAGGACCAGACCGTGTGGGACGAGGTCGGCGAGTGGCTGGGTCTGGCGGTGGTCAACGCCGTCGCCCTCCTCGACTGCGATCGAGTCGTCTTCGGCGGCGGGGTCGCGGACGCTCGCTGGCCCCGGCTGGAACCGGCCGTCTCCGCCACCGTGACCCGGTACCTGAAGCTGCAACCGGCGCC
Organism: Candidatus Dormiibacterota bacterium; assembly: GCA_036844485.1. Taxonomy (GTDB): domain Bacteria; phylum Chloroflexota; class Dormibacteria; order Aeolococcales; family Aeolococcaceae; genus Aeolococcus. The sequence continues at coordinate 3,376 of DAIUFS010000034.1, forward strand.
ACAGATCAGGCTCGGCGAGCTCGGCGAGGATCGCAACCTGGCGGGCGCGCTGCTCGTCCTGCAGAGGACTGGACACTAGCCGCCCTTCGGATGCCTCGACTACGCCCAGCCGCCGGCGTGCGCGTGCCTCCGCCCGTTCAGCCAGGCGCTGCCGCGGCGGTCGCAACGACGGTGGCGGTCGGCTCGGTTGCGAGAACCCGATCCACTGTGAATCCCGCCCCCTCGAGAATAGCCCGAAGGTCGCTTTCCGTCCTCTCTCGGCCGCCGAACATCACATGCATGTTCACGTCATAGAGGAATTTGAGCCGTGCTCGCGGATCGTCGATGGCACGGTTGGGCAGGACGGTATCGATGACGAGCAGCTGAGCTCCCGGGCGCATGGCGCGCCGGCAGACCCCGAGGATCTCCCCGGCACGATCGTCAGGCCAGTCGTGCAGGATGAGCCGAAGCAGATAGACATCGGCTCCCGCCGGGACGGAATCGAAGAAGCTTCCCGGCACCACATTGCCCCGGCTGGCAACGCCTTGTGCCTCGAGGTAGTCGCGAGCTCCCGATAGCCCTGCCTCGAGATCACAGACGGTGCCACGAGCCCCCGGGTTCGCTCGCAGGATGCCGGCCAAAAGTGCCCCATTGCCGCCACCTACGTCAACAACATGCCCGACGGTCGAAAAGTCGAACTGACGGAGCAGTTGAGGAAGGAACGTCTCGGTCTGGCTGGTCATGAAGGAGTTGAAACGCGCAGCCACCACCGGGTTGTCCCGCATCTCGTCCCAAGACGACCGGCCGTTGACAAGCTCAAACGGAATGCCTTCGGCTCGGATGCCCCGTGGGAGCGCTCCCCAGGCGTTCCACCAGCTCTCCTCGCACAGTCCGATCACCGTGTTTCGGAGACTGCCGGCCACATCCGTGCGGAGAAGATCACCCATCTCGGTGTTGGCGAAGCGCCCATCGGCTGCCTCGGTCAGCACTCCCAGCGCTGCCAGCAAGCGCATCAGCCTCAGCAGCATGCCCGCATCCGCGTCCACTCGAACCGCTGCTTCCTCCGACGGCATGGGCTCGGGGGCGAGGACGTCGCAGATGCCCAGTTGAGCCGCCGCCCGAATCGCCTGGGTGGCGCGGTAGCCGAGGATCATGTGGTACAGCCGTTCGCGAGGCTCCATGCCGGCGATTATCACCGGCTGCGGACCTGCGCCACGGGAGCAGGCGATCCCGTGCTCATCTGACTCGCGATCGGCTGGAGCTAGTCTGTACACGATGACCAAGGTTCACCTCGTCGCCGACAGCACCTGCGACATCTCCGCCGACGACGCGACTGCCAGAGGCCTGGCCATCGTCCCGCTCAAGGTGATCATCGGCGACGACGTGTTCGCCGACGGGCGGGACATCGATGCGGCGACCCTCTACTCGCGAATGCGCACCTCGACGGTGGTGCCGCGTACCTCGCAGCCGACACCGGCGGAGTTCGAGGTGGTGTTCAGAGAGCTCGCCGCGGACGGCGCCGCCGTGGTGTGCACGACGATCTCGGCTGAGATGAGCGGCACCCACAGCGCCGCCACCCAGGCGCGCGAGGCGCTCCCCAACCTGGACATACGCGTGCTCGACACCCGTACCGTCGGCCCCGGACACCACCTCGTGGTCGACGCCGTCCTCCGCGCTCTTGCGGCAGGGGCGGACGCCGACGAGGTCGAGAGGGTGGTGGCCGAGACCGCCTCGACGATGCGTCTCGTCTTCACCGTGGAGAGCCTGGAGTACCTGCGGCGGGGCGGGCGCATCGGCGGCGCCCGCGCCCTGCTCGGCTCGGTCCTCAACATCAAACCCATCCTCGAGGTGCGCGACGGCACGGTCGAGCCTCTGGACAGGGTGCGCACGTTCCCGCGTGCCCTGGACAGGCTGGTCGAAGAGGTGAGCCGCTCGGCGGCTGAGTGGGGGGGCCGCGCCCGGGCCATGGTCGCCCACGCGGACCAGCGCGAGGCCGGTCTCGAGATCGCCCGCCGTGTCGGGGAGGCCGCGGGCGAACCCGCCGAGCTCATCGACGTGGGGCCTGTGATCGGCTGCCACGGCGGCCCAGGAGCCATCGGGGTGGCGTTGTACAACCCGGGAAGCGCAGAGCCGGAGTTGCGTCTTGGTCGGTCGACCAACTAGGATGATCCCAGGAAGGCACCTGGAGGCACTGCCGATGAAGATGACCATCCGCCGGAGCCGATCCAACCGGACCGAACAGATGGTGGCCGCGACCTCGGAGTGGGTCCCCAGCGCGTCCGGCCGCCGCGACGTTGAGGCGGCGCTGGCAGATGCTCCACTCTTCGAGGGCATGAGCGGCGATGACATCGCCGCTGCGCTCGCCGAGTTCCATGAGTGTCGCTTCCCCGGTGGCCGGCGCATCGTGCTCGAGGGGCTCCGCGGCAGCGATTTCTTCATCGTCGTGGCCGGTTCGGCGGCGGTGCTCGTCGATGGCTGGCGGGTCGCCACGCTCGAGGCCGGTGACTTCTTTGGAGAAATCGCCGTGCTCGGAGATGGTCTGCGCTCCGCCTCGGTCCGCGCCGAAACGCCGCTCCGCTGCGTGGTCCTGCCCAACGGCAAGCTGGAGGGCATGATGCTCGCCCATCCCCAGTTGGGCCTCAACCTGATCCGAACGGTGATCGGCCGCTTCCTGGAGGTCGCGGGCGGGCGTCAGCCGCCGGCCATTGAGCTCGCCAGCGCCTGACGTTCGGCGCGGCGAAGGCCGGTCAACCGCGGCCTCCGCTCGGCACAGCGACTACGATTGGGCGAGCGTCCAAACGGTTGAGGGAGTGCTGGGAGTGCCGATGCCGGCGGTTGTGGCCCAGTCCGGAGAGGAGCCGGGACGACGAGGCCAGATCATCCGTGCGGCCGCCCGCGTCCTCGGCCGCGGCGGCTATTCGGACAGCTCGATCAAGCAGATCGCGCTCGAAGCGGGCGTGGCTCCGGGTCTCGTCCACTACTACTTCACCTCCAAAGAGGAGCTCCTGGTCGCCGTCGTCCACGACCTCGAGCGCGAGATGGTCGCCGACTGGCAGTCCGCGGTGACGGGCATCGACGACCCACTCGAGCGCATCGTGGCGGCGCTCGATCACACGGCGATCCGCTCGGCGGAGCATCCGGAGTTCTTCCGGCTGCTCTTCGACCTCTACATCGTGGGCCTCAACAACCCGGTGATCAAGGAGCGGTGCGCCGAGCTCTGGACACACTTCGTCGACGACATCGAGGCCGAGGTGCGCCAGGTGCTTGGCAGGCTGCCCTCATCAGGGAACGTCCCGCCACGGGATCTCGCCGAGGCCATCGGCGGAGCCATCGACGGCATCGCCCTGGCGGGACTGCTGCGCGAGAGCCGTCCGGTGGCCATCTACGGAGCGCTCAAGGAGATGCTGCTCTCCCTGGTGGTCACCGCATATGTCAGCGCGGGTGAGGAACCGCCGGTGGCACGCATGCGGGCGCTCCTCGAACGCGGTGCGCCCGCCGTTCAGATCGGTTAGACACGGCTGCCCGATCGTTCCGGCCTGCCACCATGATCGCGTGCCCGGTCACCTGGCCTGTCCCAACAACTGTCCGGAGGGTCGTTTCGAAGCCCTCAATGCGCCGCTGTTCGTCGACCGCGCCGGTCGCTACGCGGGCCACGACAACAGCCGTGCCACGTACGTCTGCGCCGTCTGCCAGTCCGTGGCGGTCGACGTGGCCGCGGCGGCCGCCGAGATGCACCGTCGTGGCGACGAGCAGGCGATCACGCTCATCTGCCCGTCCTGCGGCATGCGCCTGCTCCCACCCGAGGACGATCCCCTGGCGGCGCTGATCGAGTGCCCGGCCTGCGAAACCCGCTTCGAGGTCGAGGAGGGAATGCCGCGACTGCACGGTGACAGGGACGCCGGGGACCTCGACTGACGCTCAGCGCCTGCCGAGTGCTCGAAGCGCGGCCCGTGCCGCCCACCATCCGCACATCCCGTGCACGGCGCCGCCCGGAGGCGTGGCCGCGCTGCAGATGAGGATGCCGGGATTTGGCGTGGTGTAGGGCGGCATTCGCGCGGTCGGACGGGTGAAGAGCTGGCCCAGGCTGAAGGTGCCGGCATTGATGTCGCCGCCGACCAGGTTGGCGTCGTAGGCCTCGAGCGCCACGGTGTCGAAGACATGGCGCGCGGAGATGAGGTCGCGAAAGCCGGGGGCGAAGCGCTCCACCTGGCTCTCGATCTCCTCGCGCATGTCGCGCCGTGATCCGTTGGGGACGTGGCAGTACGCCCACGCGGTGTGTCGTCCGTGGGGGGCACGCTCGCCGTCGAACAGCGACGGCTGGACGAGGATGACGAACGGCCTTTGAACGTGGCGGCCGG
>DAIUFS010000034.1:7722-20670 GCA_036844485.1 Candidatus Dormiibacterota bacterium
GCGACGCCCGCCTCGGACGCGACGATCTCCTCGAAGGAGCCGGCCACGTGAACGGTGGCAGCGGTGGCGCAGCACGGATCGGCCCAGGGGATGGGACCGTCCAGGGCCCAGTCGATTTTGAACACGCCTGGCCCGTACCGATAGCGGAGCAGGCTGCGGCGATAGCGCGGTGGCAGCGCGTCACCGCAGATGCGCTCGATGTCGCGTGGCACCAGATCGAGGAGCCGGACGCGCGCCTCGGGAAGCTCATCGAGAGAGGCGATGCGCCGCCCTGTCTCGATGCTGCCGCCGAGCTCGACGAGATGCGCGGCGAGGGCTTTGGTGACGTTGCCGGCGCCCCCGCGCACCACCGGCCAGCCGACGGCGTGTCCCACCATCGCCATCACCAACCCCATGCTGGCGCTGGCCGGGCTGTTCAGCGAGAGCATCGAGTGCGCCGCCATCCCCGCGAACAGAGCGCGCGCCCTCTCCCCGTGGAAGGCGGTTCGCGCCAGCACCGCGGCGGGAAGCAGCGCGGGGACTCCGAAGGCGGCGACCAGGAGCGGATGCCGGGGCAGGCGCAACGGCCCCAGGAACTGGTCGAGGAGCGACTGCTGGTGGCGCGTCGCCGCGGAGAACAGGCGGCGGTAGCGCGCCGCGTCGCCACCCAGCCCGGCGGCGGTGTCGTCGACCGATCGCTCGAGCAGCATGGCGTCCTCGCCGTCCAGCGGATGCGCCAGAGGGGCCGGCGGATGGATGAACTCGAGTCCGAACCGAGCCGCCGGAAAGTCGCGGAAGAAACGGGATGACGTCCCGAATGGCAGCACCGACGCGCCCGTGTCGTGGCGGAATCCGGGTAGGGTCAGCTCGGCCGTCTTGCAGGCCCCACCGACCTCGTCGGCGGCCTCGATGACGTGCACGGACAGTCCCTGCTGCGCCAGCGTGATGGCGGCGGCGAGGCCGTTCGGCCCGGCACCGACGACTACGGCGTCATACCTGGTTGTCACAGCCGCGGGAGCAGCGCCACGGTCGCCCCAATGGGACCGAACAGCTCGCCCTCCTCGCGCGGCCAGTAGCGCGAGAAGCGGCCGTCGAATCCCCAGAGGCGTCCGTCGTGTCCGACGCTGGGCTGGTCCTCCCAATGAGGCGTGTGACCATGCACCAGGCGCCGAGCGCCGAAGTGCTCGAGGTAGAGGTCGAGGCGGCGGCGCTCCACAAACGCCCGGCGACCGAATAGCGTTCGCACCGCGGAGAAGACGCCGCCGGGCTCCGCCAGCCACTGGCGTGCGGTGGCGTTGACCGCGTCGACACTGTCGCCCAGGTTGGCGTACATGTCGTCATCGGTGTGCTGCACCAGGGTGCCGTCGTCGAGGAGGATCACGAAGGGCAGGCTGCGCAGCCAGGCCTCGAGCTCTGCATCCGCGGCCACGGCATCGAGGTCCGCCCAATCCCCGCGCCGGTGCAGCCACAGCGCCTCGAGCTCCGCGGGATCGCGGGCCCGCCACGGCTCGGGCGGCTCGACACCGCGGCGCCGCTCCAGCACGGCGAGCAGGAAGAGGTCGTGATTGCCGAGCACCGAGCGGCTGTGGCGACGGGCTCTGGCGAGCTGCGCCGCCGCCGCGCCGCCCCCGGCTCCGGGCCTGCCGCCCTGGAAGAAGTCTCCGAGAAAGATGGTCTCGACCTCGTCCTCGGGGTACGGCTCGAGCGCCTCCTGGAGGCGCTCCACATCTCCCTGGACATCGCCGACGACGAGAAGTGGACGGGCCATCCAACGAGGATAGCGATCAGCCGTTCGGCTTCCCCGCCCGGTCGCGACGGCCGGCGTCGCCGGCGGGGCGGCGCGCGGCGGGCACAGCCGCCGCAACCTCCTTGGCGGCAAGCGGCTGCCTCGCCAGCACGGTCACCACCCGCCGGGTCTTGGCCACCAGGGTGGCCGCCCGCACCAGCTGGCGAGATACCGCGCGAGGCCCTGGGCCTCCGGGGATCTCGCGACGGCGCAGAGCGGCGTCGATGTCGAAGAGCTCGACGATGCCGTCGCCGGCGAGTCCGGTCAGCTCCTGCCACCGTTCGGCGGTGACATCGCGGAGGGTGCGCCGCCGGTCACTCGTCTCTCGCACCACGGCCGCCACCAGCTCGTGAGCTGCCCGGAACGGCATCCCGTGCAGCACCAGGTATTCGGCGACGTCGGTGGCGAGCAGCCCGGGGTCGGAGGCGGCGGCGCGCATCGCGGCGCGGTCGAAGCGGAGCACGCCAACCACCGCTGTCAACACTCCCACCGCCGCCAGGGTCGTGTCGACGGCATCGAAGAGAGCCACCTTGTCCTCCTGGAGGTCGCGGTTGTAGGCCAGCGGCAGTCCCTTGAGCATGGTGAGCAGGGCGCAGAGCTCGGCGATCCCGCGCGCCGTGCGGCCCCGCACCAGCTCGAGCACATCGGGGTTCTTCTTCTGGGGCATCAGCGACGAGCCGGTGGCGTGCGTGTCCGGCAGCTCAGCGAAGCCGTACTCGCTCGACGTCCAGAGCACCACCTCCTCGGCGAATCGAGACAGGTGCACCATGGCCAGCGCACAGGCGGCGGTCAGCTCGACCGCGAAGTCGCGGTCTGCGACCGCGTCGAGACTGTTGGCGCTGATGCTGGAGAAGCCCAACTCCTCGGCCACGCCGCGGCGGTCGATCGGCAGCGTCGACCCGGCCAGTGCTCCGCTTCCCAGGGGCAGCACATCGCAGCGATCGTGCGCGTCCTCGAGGCGACCGACATCGCGCTGCAGCATCTCGACGTACGCGAGCAGATGGTGAGCCAGAGAGATCACCTGGGCGCGCTGACCGTGGGTGTAGCCGGGCATGAGGGTGGTGCGATGCTGCTGGGCGCGGCGCGCCAGCGTCTCCTGCAGCGTGGCGATGGCCAGCATCAGCTCGCGGCTGGCGCGCATCGCATAGAGGCGCAGGTCGGTGGCCACCTGCTCATTGCGACTGCGTCCGGTGTGCAGCCGTCCCGCGACATCGCCCGCCAGCTCGAAGAGACGGCGCTCGATTGCGGAGTGGATGTCCTCGTCGCCGCCGGCGACGGCGAACTCGTTGCGATCGAACTCGCGGCGGATCTCGCGCAGGGATGATTCGATGGCGCGGGCATCGGCAGCGGTCACCAGGGCCACCCTGCGCAGCATGTGCAGGTGTGCGATCGACCCCTCGATGTCCTCCGCGTAGAGGCGCCGGTCCACCGCGATGCTGGTGGTGTACTCCTCGACTCGCTTCGAGGTGCGTGAGCCGAGACGGCCAGACCACATCTTCGGCGCCGTGGAGGTGACCGGCGATGCCGGTGTCGCAGCCTTCTCGGCCGGAGCGTGTGCCGGGGCGCGCCGCCGTCGGGAGACGGCCGCGGCGGCGGCCTCGCCATCCTCGTCCGCATCCGCGCCGACGATGCGAATGCCGCGAGCCATCAGCCCGCCCGCCGAACCTGCCGCGGCAGTGACAGTGGAGCGAGGTCCTCGAGCGCTCCCTGGACGCGCGCCTGATTGCGCAGCGGAAGACCGAACAGCTCGATGAAGCCGCGCGCGGCGCCGTGGTCGAAGGTGTCGCCATCGCGGTCGTAGGTGGCCAGTGAGACGCTGTAGAGAGAGCGTTGCGCTCGCCGTCCGGTCACCGTGACAGTGCCGGAGGCGCAGCGGACCCGCACCTCGCCGGAGACGTGCTCCTGCGTGGCGGCCACAAACGCCGCCAGTGCGTTGCGCAACGCGCCGAACCAGAGTCCGTCGTACACAAGCCGTGCCCATTCACCGCTCAGCTGGCGCTTGAGGTGGGCGACGTCACGCGGCAGCGCGATAGTCTCGAGGGCGGCGTGAGCAGCGTGCAGCACCACCGCGGCGGGGGCTTCGTAGACCTCGCGCGACTTGATGCCGACGAGCCGGTTCTCGACGTGGTCGATCCGTCCCACGCCGTTGCGTCCGGCCACGGTGTTGAGGCGCAGCACCAGGTCCTCGGCCGCGAGCCGCTCTCCGTCGATGCTCACCGGGACGCCGTGGTCGAAGGCGACGACGAGCTCCTCCCCCATCGCAGGCGTAGTGGCTGGATCGGCCGTCCACGCGAAGACGTCCGCGGGGGGCTCGGCCCAGGGGTCCTCGAGCGGGCCGCACTCGACGCTGCGCCCCCAGAGGTTGGCGTCGACGCTGTACGGCGACTGCGCGGTGGCGACCACCTCGATGCCGTGGGCGGCGGCGTAGGCGATCTCTTCGGAACGGCCCATGTTCCAGTCGCGGACGGGGGCCACCACCTCGAGCTCGGGGGCCAGTGCGGCGGCGGCCACGTCGAAGCGCACCTGGTCGTTGCCCTTTCCCGTACACCCGTGCGCGACCGCCACAGCCCCTTCCTCGCGAGCCACGTCGACGAGCAGCTTGGCGATCAGGGGTCGCGCCAGGGCTGTTGCCAGGGGATACACGCCCTCGTACAGCGCCTCCGCGCACAGCGTCGGGAACACGAAGTCTTCGACGAACACGCGCCGGGCGTCGACGACGTGGGCGGCGACGGCGCCGGCGGCCAGCGCGCGCTCGGTCACCGCGGCAGCGTCCACTCCCTCGCCTCCGAGATTGGCGGTGAGCGTCACCACCTCGAAGTCGAGCTCGTCCTGCAGCCAGCGCACCGCCACCGAGGTGTCCAACCCGCCGCTGTAGGCGAGCACACAGCGTCGCCGGGCGCTCACGACGCCTCCTCCCAGATGCCGCGCAGCCTGGCCAGCAGGCGCTGCGCGGCCGGCCGCGAGCGCGCGATGAGCAGGACTGTGTCATCCCCGGCGACGGTGCCCGCCAGCTCGTCGAAACGGGCGCTATCGATGGCCCCGGCAACCAGCGACGCGCTGCCCGGCTGGGCATGGAGGACGCCGAGCAGGTCGACGAACTCGATGCCCTGGGTGTGCTCGCTGAGCGCGTTGTGGAGGCGCTGGCGAGCCAGGCCCTCATCCACCTCCGCCACGGCCTGCGCGTAGCGCGCACCGCCCTCGCCGGGAACGCGCAGCAGCCCCAGCTCGCGGATGTCACGGCTGACCGTGGCCTGGGTGGCCTCCAGGTGGCGCGTCGCCAGCGCCGCGACCAGTTCCTCCTGGGTGCGGATGGTGCGCGTGCGCACCAGCTCGACGATGGCCCGCTGCCGCGAGCGCTTGGCCGTCCCGTTGCTCGCGGATCGACTGGTGTCGGTGCTCATGCGCCGCCCTCCGTGAGCGCGATGTCAAAGGCCTGGCGCAGCCGGCGCAGCGCCTCGTCGATCTCCTCCTCGGTGATGGTCAGAGCGGGCAACATGCGGAGCACACTGGTCCCGATGGAGTTGACGATCACTCCGCAGTCGAGCGCCGCCCGTCCGGCCCGGACTGCGATCGGCTCGTCGAGAACCAGGCCGAGCATCAGGCCGCGGCCGCGCACGGTGGACACCGGAACACCGTCCGAACGCAGCGACAGCAGCGACTCGCGCAGGTACTCACCGACGCGCGCCGCCCGATCGACGAGCTTCTCGTCCTCGATGGTGCGCAGCACTGCACAGGCCACCGCGGCAACCAGGGGATTGCCGCCGAATGTCGAGCCGTGGTCACCGGGCTCGAGAACGTCGGCGCGTGGCCCCGCGAGGACGGCACCGACGGGAACGCCGCCACCGAGCCCCTTGGCGACGGTCATCACGTCGGGGGTGACGCCCACATGCTGATGCGCCCACCAGCGCCCGGTGCGGCCCATGCCGCTCTGCACCTCGTCGACCACCAGGAGCAGATCGCGCTCGTCACAGAGGCTGCGCACTGCGGCGATGAGCCCGTCGGGGAGCGGGACCACACCACTCTCGCCCTGAATGGGCTCGAGGAGCACGGCGGCGACGCTGTCATCGGCCGCGGAGGTGATCGCGTCCAGGTCGGCGGCGACGTGCTTGAAGCCGGCGGGCAGGGGCTCGAAGGGCTCGCGGTAGCGCCGCTGCGAGGTGGCGGCCAGCGCGCCCAGGGTCCGTCCGTGGAATCCGCCCCTCAACGCCACGATGGCGGTGGCGCCGCCGCGATGTTGCCGCCCCCATTTGCGGACCAGCTTGATGGCCGCCTCGTTGGCCTCGGTCCCGCTGTTGCACAGAAAGACACGGCCGTCGAACGCGGTGGCGACGAGCCGCTCGGCGAGCTCCACCTGGGGAGTGGTGTAGTAGAGGTTGCTGGTGTGGATGAGGTTGGCGGCCTGGTCGGCGAGGGCTGTGGCGACGGCGGGGTGGGAGTGACCGAGAACGTTGACGCCGATCCCGCCGACGAGGTCGAGAAGCTCGCGGCCCTCCGCGTCACGCACCCATGCGCCATGGCCGGATTGAATCGCGAGCGGCTGGCGCGTGTACGTGTGCATGAGCACCCGGTCAGCACGGTCACGCAGGGAATCGAGGGCCGAGGACGCGCCGCCGTTCACGATGCGGCCGCTCCGGAGGCGAACATGGTGCCGACCCCCTCGGCGGTGAGCAGCTCGAGGAGCAGGGCGTGGGGGACGCGTCCGTCGATGATGTGGGCGGCCTCGGTCCCGTCGAGCGCGCGCAGCGCCGCACGGACCTTGGGGATCATGCCGCCGGTGATGACCCCGTCACTGACCAGCGCCGCCGCGCGGCGGCTGTCGAGCTCACTGAGCAGCGTCCCGTCGCGATCGTGGACGCCGTCGACATCGGTGAGAACGATCAGCCTGGTGGCGCGCAATGCGACCGCCAGCTCTGCGGCCACGGTATCGGCGTTGACGTTGTACGCCTCGCCGTCGTAGCCCAGACCGATCGATGCCACCACGGGGATGCGACCCTGATCGAGGATCGAAACCACCGGCTCGATGTTGACGTGGTCCACCTCCCCGACCTGTCCGAGATCCTCGCCGGCGTGCTGGACCGGCCGCACCAGCAGGGTGGGACCGTCCTCTCCTGAGAGCCCGATGGCGTTGCCGCCGAGTCGATGGATGCGCGACACCAGCTCCGGGCCGACCTTGCCGGTGAGCACCATCTTCACCACCTCCATGGTGGCCGAGTCGGTGACCCGCAGGCCGTTGACGAAGCGCGGCGTCATGCCCATGCGCTCCTGCCAGCTGCTGATCTCGGGACCGCCGCCGTGCACGAGAACCGGCCGCATGCCGACAAAGCGGAGCAGGACGATGTCCTGCAGCACGGCGTCGACGTCGCTGGTGGCGGCGGCGGCGCCACCCAGCTTGATGACCATGGTGTGGCCGCTGAAGCGGCGGATGTACGGCAGCGCCTCGATGAGTGTGTGCGCCCGGCGCACGCGTTCGTCGATGGTCTCGATGGTCACGGTGCTGCCCTCATGTCGTGTAGTCGGCGTTGATGTGGACGTACTCGGGCGAGAGATCGCACCCCCAGGCGCGTCCGCCTCCCTGCCCTCCGCCGAGCTCGACCTCGATGTCGATGCGCGAACTCCTGAAAACGGCGCGGATGCTGTCGAGATCCACCACAACGGGCTGTCCCGCCGCGAACACGTCGATGCCGCCAATGGCCACCCGGCAGCGGTCGAGCGCGAAGTGTGCGCCGCTGCGTCCCAGCGCCGCCACGATCCGTCCCCAGTTGGGGTCGGCGCCGTGCACCGCACATTTCACCAGGGGGCTCAGCACCACCGTCCGCGCCGCCGTCCGCGCCTGGGCGTCGTCCTCGGCTCCGTGCACCTGCACACAGATCGACTTGGTGGCGCCCTCGGCGTCGGCGGCGAGCTGTTCGACCAGCGATGTGCAGACATCCTCGACGGCGCCGCGCAGGGCGCCCAGCTCCGCCGACCCTGCGGTCAGCAGCGGACCGCCGGCGGCGCCGTTGGCGAGCAGCACGAGGCTGTCGTTGGTGGAGGTATCCCCGTCGATGCTCAGGCAGTTGAAGGTCCGCGAGCAGACGTCGGTGAGCAGCTCCTCGAGCGCCTCGCGCTCCACGGCGGCGTCGGTGGTGAGGAAGGCGAGGAGCGTGGCCATGTCGGGATGGATCATCCCCGCCCCCTTGGCCATGCCTCCGACGGTGCAGACGCGGCCGCCGATGGGCACGGTCGCCACCGCCGTCTTGACGACCGTGTCTGTGGTCATGATCGCCTCGGCGGCGTGCTCTCCTGCGGCAGCGCTGAGGGAGAGCGCAGCGCCGCGCACCCCGGCGATGACGCGCTCCATCGGCAGAGGCCGGCCGATCACACCGGTGCTGCACACCAGCACCTCCGACGGATCAGCGTCGCAGCAGTCGGCGGCCGCCGTGGCCATGCGCAGCGCATCGCGAAACCCCTGCGGCCCGGTGCACGCGTTGGCGTTGCCGCTGTTGACCACCACGGCGCGGACGGGTGCTTTGCGGCGCAGCGTCAACTGGCTGATCACCACCGGAGCCGCCTTGACGAGGTTGCGTGTGAAGACGCCCGCGGCGGTGCAGGGATGATCGCTCACGATAAGCGCGATATCGAGGCGGTCGCGCTGCGCGTCGCCGCGGATTCCCGCGGCCGCTGCCGACGCGCGAAACCCCTCGGGCGCGCAGACCCCGCAGCGCTCGACAGCGACAGAACGGCTCACGGCCATGGCGATGTGCTGGTGAGGCCGCTCGCCTCGGGAAGGCCGAAACGGACATTCATCGCCTGGATCCCCTGGCCGGCCGCCCCTTTGACGAGGTTGTCGATGGCCGCGGTGATCACCATCGTCCCGTCCTGGGCGGTGCAGTTCAAAGCGGCGACGTTGCTGCCCAGCACGCTCTTGGTCGGGGGCGGGGACTCGTCGTAGCGAAGGAATGGTTCCGTGTCGCAGAGCTCACGGTACAGCGCGGTGATCGCAGCCGCCGACACGCCCTGGCGCGGCTGCAGGTACACCGTGGCGAGGATGCCGCGGGTCATCGGCACCAGGTGAGGGACGAAGGTCAGCGACACGTCGTCGCCGCAGACCAACCGCATGCGCGAGAGCATCTCCCCGCCGTGACGATGGCCATCCACAGAGTAGGCACGTACCGATTCGTTGACCTCGGCAAAGTGGACACCGATGGACGGCGACCTGCCCGCGCCACTAACGCCGCTCTTGGCGTCGACGATGACGCGCGACTCGACGAGGCCGGCCTGAAGCGCGGGCAGTGCGGCGAGGAGGGCGGCGGTGGGATAGCAGCCGGGCGCGGCGATCAGGTCGGTGGTGCGGAGCTGTTCGCGCTCCAACTCCACGAGACCGTACACGGCACGACCGCACAGCTGGGGGGCGGGATGGGTGACGCCGTACCAGCGCTGGTATTCCTCGACGTCGGCGAGGCGGAAGTCGGCGCTCATGTCGACCACCACCGCGCCGGAGTCGAGCCAGTGCTGAGCGTGGCCCGCGGCGACGGTGTGCGGCAGCGCTGCGAAAACTACGTCGACATCGCGGGCCTCGAGGCCATCCCCGACCACCAGGTCGATACCACTGCCCGGCACCACGTCCGAGAAGCGGCGGCCGGCCGTGCGATGTCCGAGCAGGCTCACCAGCTCCACGCCGGGGTGGGCGGCGAGCAGCTCGACACACTGGATGCCGATGTACCCGGTGCAGCCGGCGACGGCGGCGCGCAGACGCTCGGAGGAAGCCACCTCGGTAGTCTAGCTGCCCGCTGCATATTTATGCAGAAGGGAGCTGCGGTTCAGTCCGAGACCTTGGCCCGCGGCCTCCTCGGAGCCCGCGCGCGCGCCGACCCATGATTGCGCAGGCCGTGCACGCCCAGGGTGCGGTGCCGCGCGCGCTCGATGTTCACCGCCGCCCCGATGAGAGCGAGGTGGGTGAAGGCCTGAGGGAAGTTGCCGAGCAGCTCGCCGGTGTCCGGGTCGGCCTCCTCCGAGTAGAGCAGCAGCGGAGAGGCGAAGGCGAGCAGCTTCTCGAACCAGCGTTGGGCCTCCTCGAGCCGGCCCACGTGGGCGAGGGCGTCGGCCAGCCAGAAGGAGCAGAGCAGGAAGGCTCCCTCGCCTCCGGCCACTCCATCAGCGGTGCTGGTGACGTCGTAGCGGTGCACGAGAACGCCGTTGCCGAGGTGGCTTGCCACCGCCGCGATGGTGCTGAGCAGGCGGGGGTCCTTGCCATCGAGGAAGCGCACCTGGGTGAGGCGCAGAAGGGCGGCGTCGAACTTCTCGTTGTCGAGCGCCTGGGTGAAGCTGTTGAGCCTCTGGGAGTAGCCGCGCGACGTCACCGCGCGATGAATGTCCCGTCGCGCTGCGCGCCATCGGGCGGCGTCGTGGGGCAGCTGGAAGCGCTCCGCGATGCGCAGGCCCCGATCCACCGCCACCCAGCACATCACCTTGCTGTATGTGTAGTCGGCATTCTTGCCGCGCGACTCCCAGATCGACGCGTCGGCCAGCTGCCATCTGTCGATGGCGAGTTCGACGACCACGCGCAGCTCGGTCCAGAGCGCGCGGCTGATCGCTCCGCCAAAGCGAACGTAGAGGTAGGCGCTGTCGAGCAGCTCTCCGTACACGTCGAGCTGGAGCTGGTGGATCGCAGCATTGCCGATGCGCACCGGTGGGCTGTCCCGGTAGCCGCTGAGGTGGCTGAGCTCGAACTCGTCGGCGTTGGGGTCACCGTCCAGGGTGTAGAGGTTGCAGACATCGTGTCCACGCTTGCCCAGGCCGATGCGCATCAGCCATGCGAAGAAGGCGTTGGCCTCCTCGACCATGCCCACCTGGAAGAACGCATATAGGGTGAACGAGGCATCGCGCAGCCAGGTGTAGCGGTAGTCCCAGTTGCGCTCCCCCCCGATCTCCTCGGGGAGGCTGGTGGTGGGAGCGGCGACGATCGCCCCGGTCGGCGAGTAGGTCATCAGCTTGAGGGCCAGGGCGGAGCGCACCACCGGTCTCTGGTACGGACCCTGGTAGCTGCAGCGATCGATCCACCTCCACCAGTACTGCTGCGTGCTGCGCATCAGCTCCCGTGCGTGCTCGACACTCCAGGGGTGGCGCAGGCTGGTGCACGGGCCGCGCTTGTCGCTGCGCAGCCCCAGGGCGATCTGCTCCCCGGCTCGCAGCCGCCAGCGGCTGGTGGCGCCGCTCAGCTCGACAGTGGACTGCAGGCAGACGTGGAGTGCTGCGCTGTTGGCATGGATCTGGAAGCCCTGGGCAGCAAAGCGCAGTGTCTCCGCCGCGTAGTCGGGGGCAGGCTTGAACTGATGCCGAAACGTGATCGTCCCCGTCAGGCACTCGACGATCCGCACCAGGCGCGGCTCGGCGTGAGGGCGGGCATGCTCCTCGACAGTCCCCCAGTCGATGGGCATGAAGTCGGTGACCACTCCGGTGCCGCGGGCGGTGGAGAAGATGGTCTCGAGGATGTTGCTGCGATCGCTGTATCGCTGCACCACCCGGTACTCCCCGACCGGGCACAGCTGCCAGTGGCCGCCCCGGCGGGCGTCGAGGATCCGGCCGAAGATCGACGGATGGTCGAAGCGGGGCAGGCACAACCAGTCGACGCTGCCGTCGGCGCCGACGAGAGCGGCGCTGCGGCAATCCCCGACGAGCGCGTAGGCGGCGATCGGCAGATAGCCGTCGATGCGTTCGAACCCGACGCTCACCGGCCGCGCCGCCAGCGCCGCCACCACGGGCTCACGTCGACCCCGAGGAGTGTCGCGGCACGATCGAAATCAGCCCGCGCGCCGGCGTGATCGCGCGCCGCCCAGGCGGCCACCCCACGGTTGAACAGGGCGATCGGCTCATCGGGGGCGAGCTCGGCCGCGCGGGCGGCGTGACGCCGGGCGGCCTGGGGGTCGCCGGAGCGAGCCAGCAGGGTGGCCAGCGTGGTGTGGGCGGGTGCGGACGTGTCGTCGGCCGCCGCCGCTGCCTCAGCCGCCGCGAGCGCTCCGCTGTTGTCGCCGCGACTGGATCGCACCGCAGCGGCCAGCAGAAGCCGGTCGGGGTCGGCGGGCGATTCGGCGAGCAGAGTGTCGGCCCGCTCCGCGGCGTCGGGGGCATTGAGGTCGAAACCCCATCGCGCCGACATGCGTGCCTGGCTGCGCCGATGGAGCGGCAGCCGGAGCTGCTCGGCCGCCGCCGGAAGTCGAGGTGGGGTCCTCCCGATGGCGGCCGTCAGTAGTGGTCCTCGGGCCGGCCGTCCTCGTCGTCCACGTCGCTCTCCTCCTCGGCGCCCGCCGCGACCGCGGGCTCGAACTCGTCGTCCAGCTCCTGCATGCCCGCCAGGTCCTCGCCGTCGGCCGGCGCCGTCGACGGGGGGATGCCGTCGTCGTCGCCGTCACCGAAGACCTCGTCATCCACACCGCGCTCGGAGAGCAGCGAGTCCTTGGCGTAGGGGCGGAAGTCGTCCCGGCGCGCGGTGCGCGAGACGGGAAACGAGGACCTCCTGGCGTTCTCCGGAGCCTGGAAGATCTCCCGGACGATGAGCTCGATACGCTCGTCCTCGACGCGCGCCACCGCCGCGGAATAGCGGTTGCCGGACTCGATCAGGGGTCGGAGGCGATGGCTCAGCTTCGATTCGACAGCGCCGAGGGCAACTCCCCGGGACGTCTCGGCGAGCAGCTGGGTGCCGGAGGTGATCAGCTCGACGGTGTCGCCGGGGGTCACCGCCACTCCGACGGGGGCGCCGCTGCGCGGAGGACTGAGCGTGGTCCGTCCGCTCTTGCCCGGCTCCTCGCTGAAGAGATCGACGTCGATGGCTCCGGACGGGGCCGGGCGGGCACGCGCCTCGAGCAATGCGGCGATGCGCCGTGCCTGCTTCTGGGCGATGAGGTTGAGCGGGTTGAGGTCGAGCGACGTCTGGTACGCCGCCAGCGCCTCCTGGAGCTTGCCCAGCTCGCTCTTCGCCTTGCCGAGGCGGTTGCACGTCTCCTCGTCGGGGCCATGGCGTTCGATGAGAGCCTCGTTGACGGCGACCGCGTCCGCCCAGCGACTCTCCAGCGCCGCGGCGATCGCCTCTTCCACATACAGGCCGCGAGGCTTGACGTGCTCAGTGTCAGCCAACTGTCAACCCCCCGCAAACCACCGAAGCCGGTTCGCTATGATACCGGCTCAGTGCGGCGCTCCCGTTTGCTCCA
>DAIUFS010000035.1:0-20279 GCA_036844485.1 Candidatus Dormiibacterota bacterium
AGATCGCACAGGACGCTGAATTCTTCTCCTTCGGCACCAACGATCTGACCCAGACGACCTTCGGCTACTCGCGAGACGACGCGGAGGGCAAGTTCCTGCTCAAGTATGTCGAGGAGAAGATTCTCCCCGCCAACCCCTTCGAGACCATCGATCGCAACGGTGTGGGCCGACTGATGGACATCGCAGTTCGTGAGGGCCGAGCCACACGGCCGGGGATGAAGATCGGCATCTGTGGCGAGCATGGGGGCGACCCGGCGTCGATCGCTCTCTGCGAAGAGCTGGGTCTGGATTACGTGTCCTGCTCTCCGTATCGAGTGCCGGTGGCACGCTTGGCCGCCGCCCATGCGCGCCTCGCGTCCGTGGAGCGCGACCGCTGAGCGACCTGGGGGGGCCCGGCCTGCTCATCCCCGCCGAGGTCGAGACGGAGCGACTTCTGCTCCGGCCCTGGCGTGAATCGGACCTTGATGCCTACGCCGCCATGGTCGCCGACCCCAATGTGATGCGATTTCTCGCCGAAGGCATCGCCGTCAATCGCTTCGGCGCCTGGCGGCATCTGGCGACGTACATCGGTCACTGGACGCTGCGCGGCTACAGCCACTGGGCCATCGAGTTGCGCGAGACCGGGGAGTTCATCGGCCGCGCGGGGCCATGGCGTCCCGACGGCTGGCCGGCACTGGAGATCGGCTGGGCCATCGCTCCCCGCCACCAGGGGCGCGGATACGCGACTGAGGCCGGTCGTGTGGCGCAGCGCATCGCCTGGGAGAACCTCCATCCCGATCGCCTGATCTCACTGATCAAGCCCGGCAACGAGCCCTCGGCGGCGGTGGCCCGAAAGCTCGGCGGCGTGCTCGAGGAAACGATCGATTTCCTGGGTGGCGCGACCCACGTCTACGCTTACCCGAGACCTCGCTGAGCTCCACGCAGGCTCACGGCGACTGAAGCTGTCCGACTTCACGACAACTGTGTCAATAACAGCGGGACAGCACCTGGCAGTCCTCCACCCGGCATCGGATACCATTCAGCCCTTCGGCAATCAGGGGAGTACGAGGCATGGCCGCACCACGCGACCGGAAGAAATCCGGCGATCACAAGCCGGCGCGGCTCGCCAAGAAGGGACCCGGGCGCGCTGTTCGGGCGTCCGCGGCACCCGGCCTTCCCGTGGTGTCCGACGCCGGCTTCGCCATGGACACGCCTCGTCCATTCCGGGTGCCGCCTGAGTACCGCGCCGAGTCCGCAGCCGGGTTGCGCCACGAGATCACCGACCTTCGTGCGGAGGTGCACCGCCTGGCAGCCGAGATCGACAAGCTGTGGGCGCGCGAGCGTGGCCGGGCCGCCACCCCGGGGCGAACGGCACGCAGCATCGCGGGGAAGCCCGTCCGCACCGGGACTCGGGCGTCGCGCCCGGCCGGACGCGGCGCGCCTGAGAGCCCCGGCAGAGCCGGCCCCAAGGGCGGAGGCTCGGCGGGGAGGGCAGCTGCCGGCCGCGGCCCGGGAGGGCCCAAACGATCCACCGGCGCCAAGCGTGGTCCGGGGTGGGCGAAGCCCAAGAGCAAGTCGCGGCGGTCGGGAACCACCCCTCGGCGGCAGGGCCGCTGACGAAGACAGCTATCCTCCCTAACGTGGCAGAGCACGTCCGCGTACGCAAGGTCTCCACCCGGGAGGGCAGGCCCGAGATGCTCGACGACGGCCACGTCGTCGAGGGCGACGAACTGCAGTCGCCGACGCCGGGAATGCCCTACAGCGTGCGGCGCAGCGTGGTCGAGCACGAGGATGCCCCCGACGTGTTCATGACCTCTCCCATCCGCGCGGTGATCACCGACAACGCGGGTACGATCACGTTGCTCACCGACAACTCGCGCTACTCCGTCGAGGTGATCGGACGCTGATGACGCCGACTCTGGCCGCCAGGATCGCCTACCCTTGGAGCATCCGGCCGATCCGCCACGTGGTGCTGTCCAGTTGAGCGAACACCTCGCAAGCGACGAACCCTACCTCCTCGTGGAGGAGGTCGCCGAGCGTCTCGGCCTTCCGCTCTCCGTCCTGCTGCACCGGGTTGAAGCCGGTGACATCCCTGCCCAACGCATCGAGAGCGAGGACGGTGTGCAGTACGCGCTTCGGCTCGGCGATCTCGGAATCGAGCTGGACGACGAGGGTCTGCGGTCATCGGTGATCGGCGACGATGGCGGCGACAGCTACGAGGGCGGTGGAGGCCAGGAGCAGGAGGACGACGAGACCACCCTCTCCGCCGTCTTTGAGCGGGGTGACACCTCCCCGAGCGTCGCCAATGCAATCGTGTCCGCCTTCAACAGCGGTCCGGAGCCGCTTCCGCGCCAGCGGGCCGGCAGCCTCAACGTCACCGGCCGGCGCATTGAAGATGAGGACGTGGCCGTCGGCGTCGAGGCCGCCGACCATGAATGGTCGGATCCCGACTCTCTCGAGCCCCGACGCGAGACCGAGTTGCCGCCGGCGGCGTGGGCGCGGCGACCGCGTGAGCCGCAGGAGGCACCAAGCTGGCTGACCCCGCGTCGTGCTGCCGCCGATGTGACTGAGGAGGATCCTCTCGATGGCTTGCGGAGCTCCGCCGAGGGTGCCGATGCCGACGACGTGGAGGTGGCGCCGGCGCCCGGTCAGGGCTCGATCGACGACGACGTGATCCCGGGTCCGGCGCAGCCCACGCTGGACGCTCAGGCCGAGGAGGCCGAAGCTGACGAGGACACCGCCGTCGCCGAGCTGGCGGTGCCGCCACCGCCGCCATCTGCGCAGGTGGGCATCCTCGAGGCCGGATCGCCGGGTCCGCATGGCGACCTGGCGTCGATGTCACTGGACGCTCGGGAGCTGGTGGCCGGACTCCTCGACCGGTGGGAGCGCACGCTCGAGCAGCGCATCTACACCGAACAGCGGCAGCGCTTTCAAGCCGAGCTGGTGGCCAGGCAGAACATGGTCAAGCAGCTGCAGATGGAGCTCCACGCCGCGCGCGCCGAGCACGCGGCGGCACAGGCTGAGAAGGATCGCGTCCTCGCAGAGAAGGAACGCGAGCTCGCCGACCGCGAGCGGGACCTCGCCGAGACACGCCGGCTTGCCCAGGAGGCGGAGCGAGCCACCGCGGCCACCGCGTCCCACCGTCGCCGCTGGTTCTGGAATCGCGACGACTGACAGACTGCCGCTGGGCAGAACCGCGGCCGCCGCCGCGACTCCCGACGGCGCGCGGTACTCGAGCCCGGCAGGCCGCTGGATCATCGCCGCCACGGTGCTCGGATCGGGTGTGGCGTTTCTCGACTCAACGGTCGTCAATGTCGCCCTGCCCACCGTCGCGCGCGACCTCCACACCGGGCTCAGCGACCTGCAATGGATCTCGGACGCATACCTGCTCACCCTGGGTGCGCTGATCATCCTCGGCGGCTCGCTCGGCGATCGCTTCGGACGGCGCCGGGTCTTCGTGCTCGGACTGACAGCGTTCACGGCGGCCTCGGTGATCTGCGGGCTCGCGCCCACGACGCTGGTGCTGATCATTGCTCGCGCCCTTCAGGGGATTGGCGGGGCGCTCCTCGTCCCGGGCAGCCTGGCCATCATCTCGGCCAGTTTCGCCGCCCAGGACCGCGCGCGCGCCGTCGGCCTGTGGTCGGGCTTGAGCGGGGTGAGCGTCGCCGTCGGCCCTTTCGTCGGCGGATGGCTTGTCGACTCGGTGTCGTGGCGGGCCATCTTCTTCATCAATATTCCACTGGCGGCAGCGTCGGTCGCCATCGCCATGCGACATGTCCCCGAGACGCGCGATGACACCGCCACGGGCCGGCCCGACTTCGTCGGCGCCGCGGTCATCTCGCTGGGTCTGGCCGGCGTGGTCTATGCGCTCATCGAGGGACCGAGCAGCGGATGGACCGCGATCACGCTCTCGGCGGCCATCGCCGGCGCGTTGCTGCTGTCGGCCTTTCCCTTCACAGAGCTGCGCGTGCATTCGCCGATGGTGCCCCTGAGGATCTTCGCCTCTAGGCAGTTCAGCGGCGCCAATCTGACCACGTTTGCGGTGTATGCGGCACTGTCCGCCACCGCCTTCCTGCTGATTCTCCATCTCCAGCAGGACCTGCACTACTCCGCGCTGGGAGCGGGTACCGCGTTCCTCCCCGCGAGCGTGCTGCTCATCCTCTTCTCGTCGCGTGCCGGTGCGCTCGCCCAGCGCATCGGTCCGCGCGTACCGATGACGATCGGTCCGCTGCTCGCCGCGGTGGGTCTGATCATGCTGTCGGGCATCCGGCCGGGGGACAGCTACCTGGTGTCGGTATTTCCCGGCGTGGTGGTGTTCGGCGCCGGTCTGACCGTCATCGTCGCCCCGCTCACCGCCGCTGTGATGGCTGCCGTGGAGCCGCACCATCTCGGGGTGGGGTCGGCGATCAACAACGCCACAGCCCGCATCGGTGGGATGCTGGCGGTGGCCGTGGTGCCCGCGCTGGCCGGCCTGACGGCGGCGTCAACGCGCCTGGCCGGCGTGTCGCTGAACAACGGTTTCACCGCGTCGATGCGCATCTCCGCGACGATGCTCGTGGCAGGCGGGCTGATCGCGGCGATCTCCATCCGCCGGCTCGCACCCGTCAACCACGCGACAGACGCGGCGGCATGACGTCCGGCGGCTCCGCACGCCGAAGAGCACGTCGCCGCGCCTGGTGCTGGCCGGGGGCAGCCAGCCGGGGCTTGCCGGACGCGGCCTACCATCGCGTTCATGGCACGTGACGCTGTCGCCGAGATCAAGGCCCGCCTCGACATCGTCGACGTGGTGGGCGGCTACGTCACCCTCCAGCGCGCCGGACGGGGACATCGTGCCCTATGTCCCTTCCACTCCGAGAAGACACCGTCGTTCAACGTCAGCCAGGATCGGCAGGCGTGGTACTGCTTCGGGTGCCAGGAGGGCGGCGACATGTTCACCTTCGTCGAGAAGGTTGAGCACACGGATTTCCGCGCCGCCCTGGAGCTGCTCGCGGAGAAGGCCGGTGTGGAGCTCGAGGCGGCGGCTCAAAGCGGAGAGCGGCGTGGCGCCGCGCGGCGGCGCAAACGCATCCTCGAGCTGAACGCCCGGGCCTCCGCCTTCTTCGAGCACGTGCTCTGGGCGAGCCCGGCTGGGACGGACGGGCGCGATCTCCTGTCCGCGCGGGCCGTGACGGAGACGCGCGCCCGGACCTTCGGGATTGGCTTCGCACCCGCCGGAGGCGGTGGGGAGGACGCGCTCTCGCGCTATCTCACCGAGCGGGCCGCGGCAGTCCCCGACGAGATCGTCGATGCGGGGCTGGCGCACCACGCCCGGGGCGGACGTCTCCGCGATCGATTTCGCCATCGCCTGGTTTTCCCCATTCGAGATGAGCGCGGCGAGGTCATCGCCTTCGGCGCGCGAGCGCTCGGCGACGATGTTCCCAAGTACCTCAACTCGCCCGAGACCTCCGTGTATCACAAGGGAGGCGCGCTCTACGGCATCGATCTCGCTCGCGCCGCCCTGCACGAGCGGAGGATCGCGGTGATCGTTGAGGGCTACTTCGACGTCATGGCGGCGCACCTTGCGGGGATCGCCAACACCGTGGCAAGCAGCGGGACCGCGCTGACCCACGAACAGGCTAAGGTGCTCTCCCGCCACGCCGATAGCGTGGTGCTGTGCTTCGACGCAGACGAGGCGGGACGGGCCGCCACCTCGCGCGCCGTCGACGTGGTCGCGGGCGAAGGGCTCCCGGCGCGCATCTGTATCCTGCCAGACGGATGCAAAGATCCCGACGAGCTGGTGCGCGCTGATCCCGGCGCGTTCACGGCCGCCGTCGAGGCGGCGCCTCCGGAATGGCAGGTGCTTCTCGACCGCGCCCTGGGGGGCGACGAGGGCGGCAGCATCGACGCCAGGCGCACCGCCGCGGAACGCGCCGTCGCGCTGTTGGCGCGCATCCCCGAGGCGGCGGCGCGCGAACTGTATGTGCAGCAGGCGGCGCGACGCCTCAACCTCACCGCGGCCACGCTCGCCTCGGACGTGGCAGCGGTCCTGCGCCGCCCTGCTGCAGGGCGACCGCTGCGGGTGACCACCCCTCCGCCGGTGGCCGTGCCGTCCCCCGCGCCCGGGCCTCCCCTTCCGCCGGCGGCGGCGTGGGATGGATACCTGGCCACCCTCTGCGTGCACCGCCCGGAGATCGCCAAGCGCATCACCGGCGAGTTCGAGCTCGACATCGCCGCCATCCAGCATCCCCTGGCGCGGCGCATGGTGCACATTGCGCTGGAGACGCCCGCGGGAGAGCCGTTCCCGCTGACCGCGCTGGCTCCCCAGGAGCGGGATTTCGCCGCCGGCCTGCTGGTGCGGACGGTGCCGGAACTGCTTCCGGAGAGCCGCGTCGGCGACCTCGATACCGCCCTCGCCGACTGTGTGCGGCTGGTTGCCGAGGCGCAGCGGATCACCGAGATCTCCGAGGTGAGCCGGCGAATGGCAGCGGCCAAGGAGCGCGGCGACGACAGCGAGGTTGGGCAGCTGGCTGCCAGGCTGCGCCAGCTGGCCACCGCCTCGCCGCGGCTGCGTCGCAGCGCTGGAACCGGCTGAGCCGCCAAACCGCGGGCTGCGCCGCGTAGCAATCCGCCGATGTTTGCGTTGAATGGAGGTGAGGAACGCTGAAATCGCTGTGGATGGACTGGTGAGGCAGGAGGTGCGGACGTGACGATAGCGATGGCGCCTGACCAGCTCAGCTCCGCGGCTGAATCGCTGATCGTGCGCGGCAAGGAGCAGGGCTTTCTCACGCCCGACGACATCCTCGCCTCCTTCCCGGAGATCGAGGCCGAGCCGGATCACCTGGAGCGCATCTTCAGCGCGTTCACCGACATGGGGATCGCCGTCAGCGACGGGGATCGCGATTTCGAGATCGTCGAAGAGATCGACGATGACACCATCGCCAAGGCGGAGGCGGTCGATTCGGTGTCCTTCGACGACCCGGTGCGCATGTACCTCCGGGAGATCGGCCGGGTCGAGCTCCTCAAGGCGGAGCAGGAGGTGCACTACGCCAAGCTCATCGAGCAGGGCGACCTTGCCGCCAAGGACGCGCTCACGGAGGCCAACCTGCGCCTTGTGGTCTCGATTGCCAAGAAGTACATCGGCCGCGGCATGTCCTTTCTCGATCTCATCCAGGAGGGCAACCTCGGCCTCATCCGGGCGGTTGAGAAGTTCGACTATCACCGCGGCTTCAAGTTCTCCACGTACGCCACCTGGTGGATCCGGCAAGCGATAACGCGCGCCATCGCCGACCAAGGGCGCACCATCCGCGTCCCCGTCCACATGGTCGAGGCAATCAACAAGCTGATCCGGGTGTCGCGTCGTCTGCTCCAGGAGCTGGGCCGGGATCCCACCGACGACGAGATCGCCGAGGAGCTGGGCATCGATCCCGATCGTGTGCGTGAAATCCGCAAGATCTCGCGCGACCCGGTGTCGCTGGAGACGCCGGTCGGCGATGAGGAGGACGCGCACCTCGGCGACTTCGTCGAGGACAAAGAGGCAGAAACCCCGCCGGACGCTGCGTCGGTGGCGATTCTTCACAGCGAGATGGAGGGCATCCTCGACACGCTCTCCCCGCGTGAGCGCCGTGTCCTGCAGCTGCGATTTGGATTGACCGATGGCCACCAGCGCACTCTCGAAGAGGTCGGCAAGCGCTTCGGCGTGACTCGTGAGCGCATCCGTCAGATCGAGGCCAAGGCATTGCGCAAGCTGCGCCACCCTTCGCGTAGCCACAAGCTCCGCGAGTTTCTCGAATAAGCCTTTTCGTGGTTCGCGCGAACGTCCGCTCCGTATACTGCGGGCGTAGCCGACAACCGATCCCACTCGAGAAAACACCCACATAGTCCGGGTTAGCTCAGCGGTAGAGCAGGCGGCTGTTAACCGCAAGGTCACTGGTTCGAATCCAGTACCCGGAGCCACCACCACTTTCAGAGGGGGACGCCACCCATCATGGCCGACAACACAGCACACGTTCCAGCAAGGCCAGACCTCCAACCGACCGAGGACGAGGCGCCCGCGCCCGCGCCAGATACGGTGGCCGCGCCGGCGGACGGCGAGACGCCCGCAGCCCACACCGATATCGCCACCACACCCGTCGACGTCATGGGCCGGACGGGCGCCCCGTCGGCACGGCTTGGCGACGACGAGCCGGCACCTGCTCTGGTGGGCGCCGCCTCAGCCGCGCGCGCGGACGACGCCAGGTCGACGGTGGCAGCCCCGTCCTCGCCGACCTTTTCCGCCCGCGAGAGGCCTGCATCCAACGCCTCCGGCGACTTCCCGGTGTGGTCGTTCCGTGACGCCCCGGGCCGCCCGGAGCCGGCTGCGCCACCGCCCACGGACCGGCGCCAGGCCGAGCTGCCCTTCGCGTCCTCCACCGAGCTGGTGGCGCCCCCAACACGGTCGCGGCCGACCTTCGGCCCGGTGGGACTGTCTCGATCCACCCCGCTGGTGCCCTTGTTCGCGGTGGTGACCCTGGGCCTATACGCGATGGTCTGGCACCACCGAGTCAATCGTGAGCTCGAGGAGTTCGACCCCAAGCTGCATGCCCGCCCCGTCCGCAGCACCGTCGCCGTGGGCATTCCCTGGCTGACGGGCTTGCTGGTCAGCCTCGCAGGAGCCGCGTTCCTGATCGGCGGCCGCCTCTCAGTGCACATCCCCCTCGCGTCCCACATCAGCACCGCCCAGGCCTTCTATCTCCTTGCCGGCCTGGCCGTGGTTCCCTACCTGACGCTGCTGGTGCCGTTCAGCCTGGTGGGGGTGGTGATGACCCTTGAGCGGTTGCGGTGTGTCGAGGAGCACCTCGGAACCACGACCGACCGCCAGGTGCGCCCGGTGGGGAGCTCCCTCCTGCTTGCGGTTCCCGTGATCGGCGGCCTGGCGCTCCTGGTCAGGGTGCAGCGGAGGCTCAATGCCGTCTGGGGGGCGATGGCATCGGTGGAGCGTTTCTCCCGCTGAGCACCGTTGACCCGCCGCCGCCGCCACCGCCGCCGCCGCCGTCGGAATGGGCCGACGACGGGCTGCCCCGCCCGGCGTCCCGGGGTGGTGCGGGGCGGAGACGCCGCAGCGCCATCAGCACCCCCGCGTTCGTTGATCGCATGGACGTCGCGGACGACGCGGACGGCCGGGTGGCGATCTTCACCGTGGACGTGGCTCCCGCCGGCTCCACGCCCGAACGTCCCCCGTCGGCCGCGGGCGGGACGGGGGGTGTCGGCGCCCCTGGTAGCCGCCTCGGCGAGGTGCTCGACAGCTACGCTCCAGCGTTCATCGCCGTCGGTCTGGTGGTGGTGCTCGTCCTCGGGCTGCTGCTGACCCGCCACTGAACGTCCCCGAAACCTCTCTGCATACCACACAGGTTTGTATGTTACACTGCCGTGTGTGAGTGGGCGTCCCTGGCCGGCAGCTGACCAATCGCTCTGCGGACGCACGGACGCGGAGCTGATCGCCCAGGTCCTCGGCGGGTCGCGACCCTCGGCTGCCCTTCTCGAGTGCGCCACGCGCGTGGCGGCGGTGCCCCTGTGGGAACGTCGCATCCTGGGGTCGGCCGGCCTGGTGAGCCAACATGGTGTGGCCCCCGACCGCGCACGGCGCCTGGCGGCGCTCTGGGAGCTGGCGGAGCGGTGGCTCGCCGACGACCGCCCCACCATCACGTCCCCTCGTGAAGCGGTCCTACTCCTCGGGGAGCTTCGCTCAGCCGCACAGGAGCAGGTGTGGGTGCTCCTGCTCGATGCCCGCCACCGCCCCATCGCGCTCGAGACGGTGGCGGTGGGGAGTGTCAACAGCTCGCGGCTGACGCCGCGTGATGTGCTCACGCCCGCTCTGCGCGCGGGGTCATCGGCGCTGGTCGTGGCCCACAACCATCCCTCCGGCGACGCCTCGCCGTCGAGGGCCGATCGCGTCGTCACCGAGGCGCTCCGCGCCGCGGCCCTCCTTGTGGGCCTCCCTCTGCTCGATCACATCATCGTCGCCGCCCGCGGGCACCACTCCTTTCGCGAATGCGAGGGATGGGACGTCGCGGCTGCGGCATGAGCCCGGAGGGGCATCGATGCGGGCTACGAGAAGGCGTCCTCGCCGGTGATCGCTTTGCCCAGGATGAGCGTGTGGACCTCCTCGGTTCCCTCGTAGGTGAGCACCGATTCGAGGTTGTTCATGTGCCGGATCACGGGATACTCGAGGGTGATGCCGTTGGCGCCGAGGATGGTGCGCGCCTCGCGGGCCACCTCGATGGCGGCCCGAACATTGGCGCGCTTGGCCAGTGAGACCTGCACCGGGTGCACCCGCCCGGCATCCTTGAGGGTGCCGAGGCGATGGGCGATCAGCCGGCCCTGCACGAGCGACGTCGCCATGGTGGCGAGCTTGGCCTGGGTGAGCTGGAACCGGGCGATCGGCCGGTCGAACATCTGGCGGGTCTTGCTGTAGTCCACGGCGGCTTCGAAGCAGGCTCGCGCCGCACCCATGGCACCCCAGGCAATCCCGTATCGCGCCTCGTTGAGGCACGAGAGGGGCCCTGCCATCCCCGTCACCCCCGGGAGCACCGCCGATTCCGGCAGAGCCACGGAGTCGAAGTGGAGCTCACTGGTGACCGACGCGCGCAGCGAGAGCTTGCGGTGGATGTCCGACGCCGTGAACCCCGCGGTGCCGCGCTCCACCAGGAACCCGCGGACGCCCTCCTCGGTGCTCGCCCAGACCACGGCAACGTCGGCAATCGAGCCGTTCGTGATCCACATCTTGCTGCCGTTCAACACCCAGCCGTCGTGACTGCGCCGCGCCGTCGTGCGCATGCTCCCGGGATCGCTGCCGGCGTCCGCTTCGGTGAGACCGAAGCAGCCGATCAACCCACCTGCTGCCATCTCCGGCAAAAACTTGTGCTTCTGCTCATCGCTCCCGTACGCATGAATCGGGAACATGGCAAGCGAACCCTGCACCGATACGAACGAGCGCAGGCCACTGTCGCCCGCCTCCAGCTCTTCACACGCCACCCCGTAGGCGACCGCGGTTGCGCCGGCGCAACCGTGGCCCGTCAGGTGCATCCCCAGCAGGTCGAGAGAGGCAATCTCGGCGACCAGCTCCCGCGGAAAGGTGCCGGCTTCGAAGTGGTCGCCGATGACCGGCAGGACCCGTTCGCGCACGAAAGACCGCACCGTGTCACGGATGAGGCGCTCATCCTCGCTGAGCAGCTCATCCACGCAGTACAGGTCACTGGGGGCGGGCTGCGAGACCCGTGGCCGGCGTGCCTGGGTGGTCGTCACCCGGCGATTGAAGCACGCGGCAGCACCGAGCTGTGGCACGCCTCGGCGGACGTCACGACCTCACACCATGGCCGGCTGCGCTGAGGCGGCGCGTGCGGCAAGCACCTGGTCGCGGAGTACCGAGTCGGTCGCGAATCCCGCATTGACAGCCGTGGCGCGGCCGGAGGAGTCGAGGATGACGGTGGTGGGGAGGGTCATGACCCGGTACGAGCGCGCCGAGCCCGGGTCGAGCGCGACATCGATCTCGCGGATGGCCACGTCGTCGATGACGTCGCGCAGGCGCTGCAGCGCCGGTCGCTGGGCGACGTGGCAGACCGTGCAGTTCTCGCCTGTGAAGTAGAGGATGTCCGGGCTCTGGCCCCGGGTCGTGGGAGCTCCGCCGTCCCACAGGACGGTGCCGATGAGACGTCGCTGCCGGGAGCGCTGCAACGCCAGCACGCCGGCCGCCATCGCCAGGATCAGCAAGGCGGCGACTGGAGCGAGCAGCGGGGGCATGCTCAGCTCACGGCGGGGCGGCGGCCGCTGAGTGGGAAGAGGCCGATCCGCACCAGCTGGGCATACACGATGCAGCCCACGCACACGTCGAAGGCAAAGTTGAGGAAGGCGAGGGCAATCACCACCCAGCCGAGTGTCCACGCCGCGGTCAGCTGCCCGAAGGCCGCCGTGATACTGGCGGCGACCAGGAACACCCCTCCCATCAGCTGCGCGAAACGGTGTGGCGCAGGGTCCTCGGTCCGAACCCGCGGATGCACCAGCCCGCGAGGCTTGAGAACCCCGGTGTAGAGAGCGCGCGGCAGGCTGGTGGCCGGCGACAGCGCGCTGCCCAGCAGCATCAGCGCAAACAGCGGGAGGGCGACGGCGGCGGCGGGTCGTGCCAGGGCGATCAGCCAGGCGATCACAAGGCCGGCGATGAGCATCACCTGCCCCACCTTGAGAGCGCTGCGATCGAAGGGGATGTTCGCCACGTTGGCAAAAGCATACCCAACTGGTCGGGATTTGGCGCCGTGCTCGGCGGGTGGCCCAGCGGCTACGCTCGTCGCCGTTCGACAGCCCACCCGGGCGACTAGAGGGATGTGCCAGTGCCGGCCAAAAAGGATGATCTCGACGCTCGGTTCCGCGAGGCCTTCGCCCGCGAGGCGGAGAGCGTCGTGCGCTGCCTCTTCTACGCGCGCCGCGCCGACGTCGAGGGCCGCGCCGACATCGCGGCAGTCCTCCGGTCGATCGCCGACGGCGAGATCAGTCAGGCCTTTGGCCACCTCGAATTCCTTGAGGAGGCCGGTGACCCGCTGGCGGGCGGGGGAGACGCCGCCGGTGACCTCGCGGCGGTGATCGAGGGCGAGGGTCGAGCGGTGGAACGGTATACGGAGCTGGCCGCCGGTGCTCGGGCCGCGGGGCGCAGCGATGCCGCGGAGTGGTTCGATACGTTGGTGGACGCGGAGTCCGTTCACCTCGGCGTGCTGCGTCGCGCCGCCGCGCTGGACATCTGACAGTGGAGCGGTTCGTCGTCGGCGAGGTGGTCACCGGATCCGCATACGAGAGCGGACGCGCCGCCGCCAGGGCGCGTCTCGCCTCCACCGCCGGGCTTCGTCGCCTCGATCTGGGAGGAGACCTGGTGCTCGTCTTTCACACCCGGGACACCGTTCGCGCAGCCCTGCAGGAGCTCCTCCGCGCCGATCGGGTGACCGACGGGGAGCGCATCGCGGCGGAGTCCGCGGCGTTCGCGGAGCTGCTCGGCGGGGATCACGACCTGGTGGCCACGCTGCACGTCGATGTCTCCGACCCGGTCGCCCTCGCCGACCGCATCGCGGAACTGCTGGGGATTGGCGACGCGGTCTGGCTCGAGGTCGGCGGCGATCGCGTGGCGGCGGTGACAGACCCCGGCGACGGCGTCTCCGGCGCCTTCCACCTCCGCTTCCCGCTCGGCGCCGAGCATCGCGCCATCCTCATCGAGGAGGCCGAGGCCACCGTGACCGTCGACCACCCCACGTTTCGAGCCAATGTCACGCTGAGCGTGGAACAGGTCCGCGCCATCGCCGCCGATCTGCAGCGGTGAGGCCTGTGCGCGGCGGTGGGGCGGTGGCCCGACCGCCCGCCACGCTCCTCCTCATCGTCGCCCTGCTGGCCCTGGTGCTGGTCGGCTGTGGCGACACCACCTCGCAGCCATCGCGGGTGCCCTCACATCCCGACACCGCTGCGCTGAGCTTCCAGACCACGGCCCCCGGCCTTTGTGCCATCACTGTCCAGTACCCCAACGATGCCCCCGCCGCCATCGGCTACCTGGGAGGCACCTACGTCCAGGTGGCCCGGCGGACACACCCGGCGGCGCCGCCCGGCCGCGAGCTCGGTCAGTCGAGAGACTGGCACGTGTTCCTTCTGAGCGGCGGGGACCTTCTTGTGGTGACCGCCGGCGATGCATTCGACTACCGGCTCGAAGCCAGCTGCTAGCGTGAGGCGGCACCAGGGGTCGGGGTGAGCGTGGTCGTATCCATTCCGACCATGTAAGGGGCGGCGATCCGGTCAAGATTCCAAGTCGCGAAGCGACAGCGGCGCGCGAGGCGCGCCGAGCGGTGGGGGTGAGTGTGGTCGGATTCATTCCGACCATGCGAGGGGCGGGGATCTGCCCCGCCCCTGTAAGAATGAACACCGTGAGTGATCGCACCGCCGTCCTGCCCTTCTCGTCGCTCGTCGGGCAGGACGCCATGAAGCAGGCTCTGCTCCTCAACGCCGTCAACCCGGCGATCGGCGGCGTGCTCATCAGGGGTGAGAAGGGCACCGCCAAATCCACCGCGGTTCGTGGGCTGGCCGCTCTCCTCCCCTACGTCGCCGTGGTCGCGGGATGTCGCTTCCAGTGTGATCCAGGAGCGCCGGCGTCGTGGTGCGACGAGTGTCGTGAGCGCGCCCGCGCCGGCGAGGTCCTGCACAGCGAGTCGCGGCCCATGCGGGTGGTGGAGCTGCCCGTCAACGCCAGTGAGGACCGGGTCGTGGGAAGCATCGACGTGGAGGCGGCGATCAAGCGTGGCGAGCGTCGCTTCGAAGCGGGGCTTCTGGCGGTCGCCAATCGCAACCTCCTCTACGTCGACGAGGTCAACCTCCTCGATGACCACCTCGTCGACGTGCTCCTCGACGCGGCCGCCATGGGTGTCAATGTCGTGGAGCGTGAGGGCGTGTCGCTCTCGCATCCGGCGCGGCTGATGCTGGTGGGGACCATGAATCCCGAAGAGGGGGACCTGCGCCCGCAGCTGCTCGACCGTTTCGGGCTGTGCGTCGAGGTCGGCGGACTGCAGGCGCTCGATGACCGGGTCAGCGTCATGGAGCGGGGCATGCGCACAAACGCCGCCCTATCCAGCCACGAAGAGCGCGACGAGCAGCGCCTCCGAGATGTGATCGCACGTGCCGCGGAGCTCCTTGCGCTGGTGCGCATCTCCAGAGCGATGCGCCAGTTCATCGCGCTCATCTGCATCGACGCCGGCGCCGTCGGGCATCGCGCCGACCTGGTGATCAGCCGCACCGCCCAGACGATCTGCGCATGGCGTGAGGCGGAGAGGCTGGTCGACGCCGGGTCAACCGATGCCGTGCAGGGCATGGAAGAGCTGGTGGTCAATGCCGCCGACGTGGT
The DNA here is from genome assembly GCA_036844485.1 of Candidatus Dormiibacterota bacterium. Classification (GTDB taxonomy): domain Bacteria; phylum Chloroflexota; class Dormibacteria; order Aeolococcales; family Aeolococcaceae; genus Aeolococcus. The sequence continues at coordinate 14,855 of DAIUFS010000035.1, forward strand.
CGCGGCGGCCGAGCTGGCCCTCGCCCACCGCCGTCGCGAGCATCCCGCATCAGACGGGAGCAGCAGCGCCTCGCCGGCCGAGGCCGCGCGCGAGCGCATGGAGGAGATGCGGCGCGACGCTGAGGCATCCGCCGCCCAGTCGGACTCCACAGGCGAGACCGAGGACCTCGAGGCGCCTCAGGAGTCGACGGCAACCTCGGATCAGGGGGAGGGCGCCTCCCATGGGGACCAGGCTCGCGCCACCCAGTCCACCGCCATGGGTCCTGCGCAGCATTTCTCGGGCGAGCTCTTCCCGGTCCGCAAGATCAGTCTGCCGCGCGACCGTCGCAGCCGCAAGGCGAGTGGCAAGCGCACCCAATCGAAGAGCCCCGACCGGCGCGGCCGGTACGTGCGTGCCGTGCAGACCGAGCACACCTCTGACGTGGCGTTCGACGCCACAGTGCGCGCCGCGGCACCCCATCAGCTGCGCCGCCGCGAAGACGCGGCGGCTGCCGGGCTGGTTGATGCTCCTGCACTCCACCTCGAGCGCCAGGACCTGCGCCAGAAGGTGCGCCGCCGCCGCACCGGCACGCTGATCGTCTTCGTCGTCGACGCCAGCGCATCGATGGATGCCGAGCAACGCATGCAGGCCACCAAGGGAGCGGTGCTCTCCCTGCTGCGCGACGCGTACGTGCGTCGCGACAAGGTGTCGCTGGTGGTCTTCTCGGGACGTAGCGCGCGAGTGATCCTGCAACCGACCTCGAGCGTCGACCTCGCCGAGGAGCGTCTCCAGCGGCTCGCGGTCGGTGGCACCACGCCCCTGACTCACGGGCTGGTTGCCGGGCTCAAGGTGGTCCGCACTGAGCGTCTCCGCGACGCCTCGGTGTATCCGCTGGTGGTGCTCATCAGCGACGGACGCGGCAACATCTCGCTGTTCGGCGAGGAGCCACTCCTCGAGGCTCAGCGGCTGGCCGCGCAGATCGGTACAGAGCACGTGCGCATGCTGGTCATCGACTCGGCGCGCGATCACATCACCGCGACCCCGCTCCCCCGTGTCGGCGTTGCCGCCACCCCGCCGCGCTCGCAGCTGTTCAGCGGCGGCTACGGCTTCAACGCATGCCTCGACCTGGCCGAGCGATCTGGCGGCGAGTACCTGGGCCTCTATGACCTCAGCCAGGGGGCGATTCTTGCCGGGGTGGAGCGCAGCCTGCGCGCCCGATGACGGGTGGCGGTCGCGCGATGTCGACAAACAGGGACAATCGCACGATGTTCGTGGGTCGCTCTGTATTTCCGTTCACCGCCATTGTCGGCCAGGAGCCGATGCGCCAGGCGCTGGTGCTCAACGCCATCAACCCCGCCATCGGCGGGGTGTTGATCCGCGGCGAGAAAGGAACCGCCAAGTCGACGGCGGTGCGCGCCCTGGCCCGGTTGCTTCCCGAGCAGGAGGTGGTGGTGGGCTGCCTCTTCGGGTGTCCGCCCGAGCCCAGCGAGCAGCAGTGCGCCGACTGCAGCACCCGCAGCGCCGGCGGTGAGGAGCTGCCCTGCGAGCCCCGCCAGATGCGCGTCGTCGAGCTGCCCATCAACGCCAGCGAGGACCGGGTGGTGGGGAGCATCGACATCGAGGCCGCCATCAAGACGGGCGAGAAGCGCTTCGAGCCCGGCGTTCTCGCAGAGGCCAATCGCAACATCCTCTACGTCGACGAGGTCAACCTCCTCGATGACCACATCGTCGACGTGCTGCTCGATGCCGCAGCCATGGGACTGAACACCGTCGAGCGCGAGGGCGTGTCGGTGTCGCATCCCGCCCGGTTCATCCTCGTCGGCACCATGAACCCGGAGGAAGGAGACCTCCGTCCCCAGCTGCTCGATCGTTTCGGGCTCTGCGTCGACGTGGCCGGCATCCGCGACGTGGCTCAGCGGGTTGAGATCGTCGAGCGCCGCGAGGAGTTCGACGAGGACCCCGAGGCCTTCGCCGTCCGCTACGAAGCGCAGGAGGCCGCCGAGGCCGACAGGATCTCTCGGGCGATCCGCGTCCTTCCCGACGTGGAGATCGACCGCGACATCCTGGTGGGCATCGCCGCGCTCGGCATCGAGCTCGAGGTCGACGGCCATCGGGCCGACATCGTGACCCGCAAGAGCGCCCAGGCGCTGGCTGCGTACGAGAACCGTGACCGCGCCACCTTTGAGGATGTCGAGCGAGTCGCCCCTGCGGTGCTTGCCCATCGGGTCAAGGCGGCGGTGGCGGGGACCAAGCGCGGGGTGGACCTCGGCGAGGTGATGCGCCGCGCCACGGGGCGGGATCAGGCCGTCTAGGGCGAAATCCCATCATGAGAAACCATGATAGCTGAGCTGTCACCGATTGTTGGCGCTGAGGTGTGCAAGGTGCTCGCCGTCAGACCGCGGTCTCGTCCTCGTCGTCGATCACCGAGATGAAGGGGCGCCGCGCGAAGACGGTCTGGCGCATGAGCCGCTGCAGCAGGTTGGGCATGCGGTAGCTGGCCACGGGAACCGTCACGGGCTTGCGCTCGATGTTGCGACGGGAGATGTGGATGCCGTGCTTGGGAAGGATCTGGCGCAGGTATCCCCAGGTGTCGTAGAGGCCGTTGCTCACCGATTCGTAGCCGTGCTGCAGGACCATGAGCCGGGCGCTGTAGGACATCAGCTCGTGGAAGAACATCTTCTCGTCATCGGGCCGGGGCTCGATGAGCAGGATGTCGACCTCCGGGTGGTTGTGGCGCACCAGCTTGATGTGGTCCAGAAGCCCGTCGTGGAGCATGCCCCGGAAGACCTGGTTGTAGATGCCACGCATGCCCATGTCGGCGAGGTGGTCGCCCACCAGTTCGCGCATGCCCTCCGGGGGGCTGAGGTTGCGGATGTCCACGGGCACGATCGGGTTGATGGCGACGATCAACGTGGCGCCGCGATCGACGGCGACGTCGATCGCCGAGATGCCCTTGATGCCCCCGTCGACATAATCGACGTCGCCGATGCGCACCGGCTTGAAGAGGATGGGGACGGCTGTGCTCGCCGCCGCTGCCATGGAGATGGGCACGTGAGCGTGCTTGTTGAATGCCGAGAAGACCACGCGTTGCCCGGAGTCGAGCGCGCACGCCACGATGTGGAGCTCGCGGTCGAGGTCGCGGAAATCGTTGCTGAATCCCTCCCGCGTGAGCAGGCGTTCGAGGAAGCGCACCAGTTCCACGTTGCTGAACACCCCTGACGGCAACAGAGGGCTGAACATTCCGAGGACGTCGATGGGATTGAGCTTGCCGGGATGCCGGGCCAGCTCCCAGACGATTTCCTGGGTGAGCCGCGGCAGCTTGACCAGCCGTGCGGCGGCTTCGGTGACGTTGGGCCGGTAGATCCCCCAGCGAGACGGCGGCCGGAGCAGATCGTTGCTTCCCTCCAACCCCAGGGCCATCTCCGTTGGTGTCAGGCCATTGGCCAGCAGGGCAGCCACCATCGACCCCGCGCTGGTCCCGACATAGACGTCGAAGTCATTGACGCTGCTGCCCACCAGGAGGTCGTCGAGCGCGCGCAGCGCCCCGATCTCGTAGGTCAGACCGGTGATGCCCCCGCCGCACAGCACCAGAGCCCGCTTGCCGCCGGTGGGGTCGGGGGCGACGCGGCGCAGGGGGCCGTCGCGCCTGCGGGTGGCCATGTCCGGATCATATTGGAGCGGACGCGGCTAGCATGGCCGCTCGTGTCCTCACTGCCGCTCGAGCTGATCCGCAATTTCTGCATCATCGCCCACATCGATCACGGCAAGTCGACGCTCGCCGATCGACTCCTCGAACGAACCGGCACGGTCGCCCTCCGCGACATGCAGGAGCAGGTGCTCGACACCCTCGACCTGGAGCGCGAACGGGGCATCACCATCAAGGCCCAGGCGGTGCGCCTCGACTACACCGCAGCCGACCGCCGCACCTATCAGCTCAACCTCATCGACACGCCAGGTCACGTGGATTTCGCCTATGAGGTCTCGCGGTCGCTGGCGGCCTGCGAGGGCGCGGTGCTGGTCGTGGACGCCTCCCAGGGCATCGAGGCGCAGACCCTGGCCAACGTGTACGCGGCACTCGAGGCGGATCTGGAGATCATCCCGGTCATCAACAAGATCGACCTGCCTGCCGCGGACCCGGAGCTGGTGCGCAAGGAGATCGAGGATGTCATCGGTCTGCCCGGAGACGGCGCCGTTCTCGCCAGCGCTCGCCAGGGGATCGGCATCGACGAGATCCTGGAGGCCGTGGTCGCCCGGGTGCCGCCGCCGTCGGGCGACGTCGCCGCGCCGCTGCAGGCGCTCATCTTCGACAGCAAATACGACGCGTACCGCGGCGTCATCGTGTACGTGCGCGTCATGCATGGGGTCATCCGCCAGGGTCAGCGAATCCGCATGATGGCCACCAGCAAGGACTTCGTGGTCGACGAGGTGGGCGTGTTCCGTCCCCAGATGACCTCGACAGGGTCGCTGAGCCCGGGCGAGGTCGGCTACGTGGTCGCCTCGGTGAAGGACGTGCGCGACAGCAAGGTCGGCGACACGGTCACCGACGCCGCCCACCCCGCCGCCACGTCCCTCCCCGGCTATCGAACGGTCACCCCGATGGTGTTCGCCGGCATCTTCCCGCTCGACTCCGACAAGGTGCAGGATCTCAAAGAGGCCCTCTCCAGGCTCAACCTCAACGATGCCTCACTGGTGTATGAGCCGGAGTCGTCGGTGGCGCTGGGCTTTGGCTTCCGCTGCGGGTTTCTCGGCCTTCTTCACATGGAGATCGTTCAGGAACGGTTGGAGCGCGAGTTCGACCTCGAGCTGCTCACCACCGCTCCCACCGTCGAGTACAGGGTGCGGCTGCGCAGTGGCGAGATGGTGGCCGTGGACAACCCGGCGATGCTCCCCGACCCCGCCCAGGTCGATGCCATCGAGGAGCCGCGAACGCGCGCCACCATCTTCGTGCCCAAGGACTACGTGGGTCCGCTCATGGAGCTGTGCCAGGACCGCCGTGGCGAGCTTCTCGATATGCAGTATCAGCCGGGTGATCGGGTGGCGCTCATCTACGACCTCCCTCTTGGGGAGATCATTCACGACTTCTATGACCAGCTCAAGTCGCGCAGCCGTGGCTATGCGTCGCTCGACTACGCGATCACCGGATTCCGGGCCGAAAAGCTGGTCAAGCTCGACATCCTTGTCGGCGGCCAGCGCGTCGACGCGCTCTCCATGATCGTCCACCGCGACAAGGCGGCGCTGCAGGGACGCAAGCTGGCTGAGCGGCTTCGCAAGCTCATCCCCAGGCAGCTGTTCGAGGTCCCCATCCAGGCTGCCATCGGCGGCAAGGTGATCGCTCGCGAGACGGTTTCGGCGATGCGCAAGGACGTCCTCGCCAAGTGCTACGGCGGGGATATCACCCGCAAGCGCAAGCTGCTCGAGAAGCAGAAGGAGGGCAAGAAGCGGATG